>JAWCLH010000008.1 GCA_038851035.1 Thermoplasmata archaeon | reverse complement strand
CTCTCATACCGGACCCACTTCTGGCGTCTCTGCTTCCTGGGTTCATCTTTTGCCAGTCCATTCTCTTTAAGGATCCTGTGAATGCGGTTGTGTGGGATATTTATCCCCTCCTCACTTTCAATTGCCTTCTCCAGGATGAATGCTCCGGATGCTGGATGCCTGGCTCTTGCCCTCATTACATATTCCCTCTCTTCATCAATGATTAACTTAGGGGATGCCCCGGGCTTTTTAGGATATGGATATTCGCCCCTCTCCCTATACCGCGGTAGAGCTCCCATACCCAGCGTTCCGATATCTTCTGTATCCTTGCAAGTTGATATGCAGAGGCCTCACCCTTTTCCATCTCCCTGATGAGCCATCTGAGCTTTCTCCTTGTGAGCTTCCGCATGTATTGATATGGTTTTAGGGCTCTTATATTTGCCGAGAGGAAGTTATTTCGGAATTCGACACGGTGGCGTGAAAACCGAAACACTTATATCACAAGGGGGATTTCTGAGCGCTCGAGATTGTCGCGAGGTGTGAAGCAGATGAAGCCTCACAGAATGCTGGCTACCGCCGCTGTGCTTGTGTCGCTTCTCCTCCCGCTCCCCACAGGAGCAGAGAAGGTGGATAAATGGAGCGACGGTAGCGTCGAGTTCACCTGGGTGCAGCCGAGCCCGAGGGGAGGTCAAATCGTTAAGGAGTTCACCGTTGCCAAGAACTCGGAGATAGCTTCGGCCACCATGAGGGTCCGTGGGGACTTCTTCTTCCTCGACGAAGGAACTGAATACCAGACAGTCCACTGGCCCCGCAACCCATCCATCGACATCCTGCAGGACGGGACCGTTGACTGGATGTTCCCTGGCGTCATGGGGCTTCAGTACACCTTCGCAAATAACAATACCGAGGTGGACCTTAGATGGGATCAGAACGGCCTCACTAGGACTCTCGAGTTCAAAATGCCCCGCTCCACCGTTCGCTCAGCATCGCTAGCCGTGAATAACACCCAGACTTCAAAATACGCATACACTATGACGGTAGGCGGTGCAACGGTGTGGACCAAGGACAGCCTCTCGTTCACCTTCTACGACGATTCTTCCACCAGACAGAACCTCAACTCCGTCACCGTAGGCGATATTGATGGAGACGGTGACAATGACTTGGTGGCGGGCGGTACCAATGGGAAAATTTACGTTGCGAAAAACATCAATAATCTTTTCATTAATGCAACAGAGATCGATTGTGGGGTCGAGGGCGTGGACAGAGACATAACCATGGTCGCCCTTGGTCAGCTTGACGATATGCCCGGCCTAGACATCGTCGCCTCCTGCGCCGACGGCAATTTCTACTGGCTGCCCAATCAGGGGGGAGCTGGCCTCTACGGAGGAGCGATACCTATACTGACTGGAGCGGGCAGCCGGATGGCTTCGGTATGCGTTGAGGATGTGGAGGGCGATGGCGACTTTGATATCATCGGGGGCGCTCTGAACGGCCGGTTTTACGTAGTTCTGAACCCCGGGGGTGGCGCCTTCGACACCTCCGGCGGTCCGGGAAGCGAGTTCTTTAAAGTAGTGCTGGGCGGGACGGGGCAGATGAACAGTGTCAAGGTGGCGGACATAGACGAGGACACATTCCCAGACCTTGTGGGGGCGAACTCCAACCGGCAGTTTTATCTGGCACCCGGCAACGGAGACGGAACATTTGAAACAGCCTTCCCCATCGCCACCGGAGCGGCGAGAGACATCAACTCCGTAGCTGTGGAGGACGTCGATAATGACGGCGATTTGGACCTTATCGGAGCGAGCAACGACGGTAGAATATACATATGCCTCAACCTGGGCTACGACCAGGGCCAGAGCCCCGGCGACTTCGACACCCGACCCGGACACATTATCTCAATAGTTTGTGAAAGTGGCACGGACAGCCTCAGAACAGCTGTAGTGGCCGATATAAACTCCGATGGTGCCCTTGACATACTTGCGCTGGGAACCAGTAACTACGGCCAGCTCTTCCTCCAGCTTAACGATGGCTTCGGGGGATTCCCGAGCGACCTTCTGATGCGCGTCTTCTCGGGTGGTCAGTCCTCAAAATCGATTGCAGTGGCTCCACTCGACGCAGATTCGGACATAGACATCGTGGTGGCCAACGGCCTGAAGATGGATATCTGGTCCAATAACCAAGGCAAATTCAATGATATCATCAGCGGACCCGTTTTCGTCTCGGCCCTCCAGAGCTATCTCGATACCGCACCAGCAGCTCTGGACGAGTGGAACAATCCGATTGTCACGGTCAAACTACAGATACACAATAAATACACAGGACAGCTGCGCTTCGGCCTGCTGAACATCAATTACTCCTATACTGCCGTTCTCGATTTCACGCCCCAGCTCTATGACTATATGAACGAGACCGCGGGACCGGCGGCCGAAGGTGAGCGCGTCCGGGTTGGAGTGCTGTTCAAGATGGAGAGCGCAGGGAAGCTCAATGTATCCGGGCTTAGCATTGACGCCCCCATGGGGCTTGTCTCGATTATCGACTTCCCTCAGCACAACGCAACCCTCTACGGGGGCGTTGAGTATGAACTTCAAGGGAGGTCAAACTACGACCCAGACGGAACCCTTTTCAACTACTCCTGGACGGAGCACCCGAGCAACCGCTTTCTCGGTTTTGGGAGCCGGGTGAAGTATGTTCCTCCAACCAACGCTACCAACGTGACAATAAACCTCCATGTCCGGGACGACCTCCATCAGAAAGAGGCCTTTACAGAGGTCGGAATCAACATCGTTGAAGAACCCTACGCTTACTTATCAATAACAAAAATAGCCCTCTCTCCGCCCGACCCTGTGGATGGGGAGGCGGTCACGATCACGGTCACGGTGAGGAATATGGGTAAAATCAACGCAACTCGTGTTGGAATTCAACTATATCTTGATAAAACCGGAGGCAACCCCATTACCAGTGGTGTAATTGATATGATCGGGCCGGGACAGTTCGAGAGTGTGGACGTGTTTTGGCAGGCCTCTGAAACTGGAAATCACCGGCTTCTGGGAGCTATAGTCCAATGTAGCGAGCGCTTCAAGACGCCGCACACTACCGAAACTCCGTTCCGGAGTGCCCAGTTCAAGGTATCTGGCAAGACGCCCGTGGATGTACTGGCCATTGCGACAGGTGTAATTGTTGGATTTGTGGTGCTCGGTGCGATTGGTTATGTCATTAAAAGAAAGCGCGACCAGCTAGCAATAAAGAGGGAGCAAGCAGAGATTTCGACCAAGACAGGCGCCACTGAAGTAGGCAAGGAGGAGATTGCGTACTCACAGGAGAAGCAGGCGCAGCTGGCGGAGGAACTCTATGCCAAAGACAGAGAGGCCGCCGCAGCCACTGCATACGTCACCCCGCCTGCCCAATCCAAAATATTTCCGTGCCCGAGGTGTGGAAAGCCAACGGATGAGGAGGGCCTTCTATGTTTGGAGTGCAATGCCAAGGATGCAATAGCATCGGCCCGAAAGGCTATTGAAGAAGCCCGGGAGATGGCCCTTGACATTGACACTGCCGAGGAAATGTTAAAGAGCGCCGAGGAAGCGTTCAAGGCGGGGAAGTTTGCTGATGCCGTGGAGAGCGCGACGAGCGCCGAAGACGATGCCCGCAGCGCGAAAGAGGCTTTCGATAGGGCCAGCGCTTATGCAACAGGCAAGGAGAAGGCGGTCGCGGCTGAAATCGACGAGGCCGCAGCACCCCCCGCAAAACCCCCTCCCCCACCAGCCCCCACACCATTACTATCCATCAAGCCGAGGACTGCCGAGGCCGCCAAATGCCCCGGCTGTGGTCGGGAAACGAGGCCCAACTGGAGAATCTGCCCCTCCTGTCAGACGAAGCTTCAATGAGGCATTACGGGCGCGGAGGGATTCGAACCCCCGACCACCGGCTTAGGAGGCCGGTGCTATATCCTGACTAAGCCACGCGCCCGCACCGCTGCGCATCGGTAAAAGCAACAATGGCCTAAAATAGGTTGCGCAGGAAGAGAGGGCGCCTGATTGAGATACTTTTCTCCCAAAGAACCGAAGAGCGCCTGAGCAATTCTTCGAGCTCCACGAGGAGCGAATGCTTGGGGCTCATCGCGTCCCTTCTCCTCAACCGCAGCAAGTAGCTCCAGTGCCACTGGTGTGTGGTCGGGGGGGCCTCACAGCTCACGATTTGAGCAGAAAGTAAGGTTAAGGGTGAAGTAACTGACAAAGGGTGGAGCGTCACAGGGATTGTGGCTGAAAGGGTTGTAGAAGTATGTAAGCTGTGGCACAGGACTCCAGGGGCTCGGGTAAACGGGTGCTGAATACTGAGCGGGCGCGGCCCCGCCCGACTGGAAGGTCCTGCCAATACGAATAACAGGACCGGTAGAGCGGCAAGGAGACATATTGTGTTTGGACGACCTTATGTGTGTTATTGAGAGCTCTTTCGTTCGCCTTAGTAGGGGAGGTCCAATAGATGCCCGACTCCACTCTCCTAATCACACCATCGAAAAAATAGGATGTGTCGAGCTCGTAGTCGCCATTTCTCCACGAATGACACCAAGAGAGGTCAGGAATGCACTTAGGGGATAATAGAAAAATAAGCAACGCACTGGATGCCACTATAAGACGGAACGGCGTTTTGGACCTTTGGGGAGACTGGAGGCGCTGCCCTCCCCCCCAAGTCCACTGAGCTCATGAGCCCCATGCCCCACGACATAAATACCGGAACACCACGTGTCCCTCATGTGGCCACCTAGGAATGACTAGGTCGTTAGTAAAATTTTTAAACCATCAACCCGAATGCCATAGAGACGGGTTCTGGTCTTCTTCGCTTTCCCTGCCTTCGGTCACCGGCGAGCACCGTTTGCGGCGTCCAGCTAATTTTTACTTGATAGGTTTCCCCCGAGCTGCCTGTTTTCTGAGACGGCGTTCGCGCTCTCGAAGTCGTTTCCTAATAATTGGTGATGCGGGAGAATTGGGCCGAGGCGGATTTGAACCGCCGACCTCCGCGTTGTAAGCGCGACGTCATTACCGGTCTAGACCATCGGCCCTTTCTGCCTCCCGCCCTATCCCGCATAGCGAAAAGCCCAAGGGGTAAAATGGAGCGACATATATTAATCCCTGCGCCTTTCGACCGCCTGCACATTCTGCCTCTCATCCCACATGGACAGCAAATTCTGGACAGAAAAATTCCTCTGATTGCCAACGAATTTCCAGATGTAACCTTAAAACTGGCCTCGCGTGGCAAGTGAAGGGAAAGTCAGTGAACAATGAATCTCACGAAGAAGCCTACCTGAGTTCCAGCCACTCCCCGAAGCGGTGGAATATTACTTCTCATTTGTGGGATTAGGGATTGTGTGGGAGGGACCATCACACTCCGCCACGAAAAAGGAGAAGAGAGCAATTTGGAGAGCGGATAGGTGGGGCCCAGGGACCCCTTTGGGCTTTCGCTCGCCGCTTGCGCGCCTTTCCTAATTGCCCCCATTAATTTATAATACCCCCTGAGGGATTTAGCCCCGTTCACCATGGCCGGGATGGGGTAGCCTGGTATCCTGTGGGACTGTGGATCCCTAGACCCGAGTTCAAATCTCGGTCCCGGCCCCACCACCTCCATGGTTCCCTGAAGAAAATCTACTAATACTTTCAACGAAATCCATGGCTCGGGAGAATGAAGCGGACTCTGATGGATATTCTTTGCTGCCCCCTTTGCAAGGGCGACCTAGCGCTCACCGTTAAAAAGGAGGAGGGGCGGGAGATTGTCGCAGGTACTCTTCGTTGCGAGAAATGCAGCGTGGACTATCCCATCGAGGACGGCATACCCAACCTCCTTCCCCCGGAGAAAAAGTAATCGCTACTTTTTCTTCTCTTCGGTAAGGGCGCTTTCGCCCCCCTCGAGCTTCTCCCTGATTCTTTTCAGTTCAGCGCGCATTTCGGAGCAATCTTGCCGCATTCTGAGCATTTCCTCTTCGAATGGTGTTATGTCGCCCAGGGAGAGAATTCTGTGCCCGGCGTACATTCCAAGAAGGAAGGCCCCGAGAATCGCAAAAACAAGAACGCCGACCCAGCCCATCACGAAGGCCGCAACCACAGCGGCGTCCGTACCGGGGTCGATGAGACCGCTCCATACACCTGCTGTGTAGCCAGCCCATACAAGTATTAACATGACTATAATCGTGAATGACCAGGGTATCTTTACCTTCATTTTACCCTCTCCATGACCTTCTTCCAGGGCAGGTTGCTCTTCTGTAGCACATGCATTGTACCGTCTCCGTCTTCCTTCTCATAGATAAATAAATGGGCCGGGAATTCCTCAGGATCCGCCACACGGATATCCGCCTGAAAAACATACGCCTTCTTTTTATTCCAGACTGTGACATTGAGGGTGAAATTAGTCAAGGTGGTGTTCAGATAAATAAAATATGTGTTCTCCCTATACCGCATGAATTCGGTGGTGCCATCGGAAACCCACACAGTCATGTTAGTGTACCTAAACTCATTCAAGCCGTGGACGTAGACCTCGGTCTGATTATCGTAGTGGTCGATGAGGAGGGAGGGGAGTGATGAGATCGGCGATTCAAAGATATTGCGGCTTCCACCGAAGAATGCTAGAATGAGGCACAAGAAAAAGGTCAAAGCCGCGGCCGCTCCGAAGTACTTTCTCATACTGGCCCCCTGGTACATCGTGCCTTGGAAAACGACACCGCATATTCCCATGGCTATTTCATCCTTCCTCCATAAAACAAATGGTCTTCGAGGCCATCGTCTGTAGGTTGACGAGGGCTACGCGCGCTGGCATTGGCTGGAAATTCATCATTCTCTGATATTCCGTTTGAGACTGCCAGGCCGAGGCATTGATAAGCGTCACGCCCCTGAAGTTCTCTATGGCGGCGGAGTGAACATGGCCCGTGACAAAAATATCCGGAATGGTGTCCACGACCATCCAGTCCCTGCTCTCGGGCGCTATGGGTGTTTTATCCCCAAAAACCGGGGAGAGGTGGCGTCTCCTGAGCATCTCCTTCATGGCCTCAAGGGGTTTGCTGAAACTGAGGTTCGGTATGCTGGAGACGAAGTCCGCAATGCTCATACCATGGTAGGCCAGCACCTCCACACCCTCCAGCCGGAATAGGCACGGGTTGCCCGTGAATGTAATGGATGAATCGAAGAGGCGCCTTATCTCAGCGGGGAAGGTTGGCTGCGGCTCGGCCGGGCGGACGGCATCGTGGTTGCCGGGCATCATAATAATTCGAATTCGGTCCGGGACCTCTTTCAGCATCTCGGCCAGCTCTTGATACTGCCTATAGACGTCTTTGATAACGAGGTCTTCTTCGTGCCCCGGATAGATTCCTATTCCGTCCACAGTGTCGCCACAGATAACGAGGTACTCGAGGCGCTGGGCCCACTCTTGGGATGGCCCCTCTATTCCTTTGAGCCACCGTATGAAGCTCCTCCATTCCCTTTCAAGGAAGGTCCGGCTACCGACATGAATGTCTGAAATGAATGCCACGCAGATGGGATCCAGAGCAGTGTGGGGCTCCTGGGCGAGTGGAAGCTCAGGTCGAACGAGATTTCTTACATAGATGATGTTGCCGTCAGGTCCAAGCACTCCACCAACACCAACAACCTCGTCCCTCATCAAATTAATTCTCTTCCTTCCATTATCTTCGGGTAGAAGAACCGAAATTCTTCCTGTCTCATCCTCTATATCGGCGATGATACGCCCGCCAGCCGTCCTCCGGATGTCCACAACCATCCCTATCGTCCGCACTTCGTTGTCGTGTTTCCGCCCCTTCAATGCAGATATGCTGACGGCGCCGGTGAGCTCCCGCCTCTGCCGCAAGAGGCCCCTCAGACGCCTCATCCTGTCTCCGAAATATCCAACGAAGTCCTGAAGCTGGCCACAACAGGTAGAGTTCCCCGTGACGTCCTTGAGGATGACCGGTCCGCTACCGGTCCTGAGCTTTTGTTTTTCCGATGCAGAAACCTCACCTGAGGACTGTGAGGGGACCTCAGAGGAAGAGGGAGTCCGGAGGGGTGAGGGAGCCTCCTCAGAGACGACCGTTTGCTTCACATCTTTAAGTGTGTAAAGAAGCCGGTTTTCAGCTTCTCTCGCGAGAACCTTATCGGAGAGGGCGAAGGGGTCAGGCTGGCTCAGGATATATTCGAGTGCGGCTGGCTGGAGGAGCGCACCCCGCTCTGCGAATTTGGCCAGAACCCGCTTCCTCATGGCGTCTTTTGATTCTCCTCCTCGCTATTATTGTTTTCCCATGGTCGCCTGTTTGAACCGTTTGGCTAGCCGGTGCCTTGGGGCTCACCTCCCCCTGTTAGAAAAATTTATTAAGGGAGCTTTCAATACGAGTTTGCTACCTTACGACTACATTGTGACTACAAAGTAACCGTAAGGGCCAGGGAGGGCAGATGACGAGAAGGTCTAGGGCGACCCCGTCGAAGTTCGAAGTGTATGGACAGGAGATGATAGAGAAGGTTGTCAAAGCCGCCGGGAACAGTGGAAGGGTCTACCTACCCCCTGATTGGGTGGGTAAACACGTCAAGATTATCCGTGTTGACTGAGGAGAGACAATGAGAGAGATTACCATACGCCGGATGAGACCCCGGGACATAGAAGCCGCTGCAGCTATAACTGAGGCCATTACCCGTAAAAGAGTTTCTAAAAAATGGAAGATGATGGTCGCGAAGCTCATCGAGCTTCATAGCGGGGAGTGCCTTGTGGCCGAGAAAGATGGGGGGGTCATAGGGTTCATCCTCGGGGAATTCAGAGAGTCCGGCTTCGGGACCGAAAAGAGCGGCTGGATAGAGGTGCTGGGTGTGCACCCCAAGCACATGGGTCGGGGGGTGGGGAACATGCTTGGACGAAGGCTTCTCGCCATATTCAAAAGAAAAGGAGCCACTGGAGTGTTCACGGCTGTCCGATGGGATTCGGGGGACCTGCTTGCATTCTTCAGGTCAATAGGTTTCGACAGAAGCAGCTACATAATTCTGGAGAAAGGCTTTGATTGAGAGGTGGGACGACAATGAGGGAGCTCGAAACTTTCAGTAGCTGGGTGAAGGACAGGCACGAATACGCAAAGGACTGGAAAAAGCGCACAGGCGGAAGGGTCTTGGGCTACTTCTGCACCTATGTTCCGGAGGAGATTCTTTACGCCGCTGGTGTGCTTCCCGTGAGGGTGCTCGGTAGCCACGAGCCGCAGAATGTCACAGAGCCTCACATCTTCGGCATGTTCTGCCCCTTCTGTAGGGACTGCCTGGCTCAGGGTCTCAAGGGGCGGTACAGCTATCTTGACGGGCTGATGATCGCACAGTCCTGCCTTCACATAAGACAGGCCTACACGAGCTGGGTCCTCCACATCCCGATCGGCTTCAGCTATTACCTGTGCATGCCCCACAAGGTCCAGAGCAAGAGATCGTACAAGTTCCTAAGAGGGGAGCTGGAGACTTTCAAGAATGCCGTGGAGAAGTGGACCGGGAGGAAGATAGAAGAGGCGGCTCTGAGGGAGGCGATTCAGGTCTACAACGAGAACCGCCGGTTGATGAGGCAGCTCTTCGACCTCCGCAAGCGCGAGGAGCCGCCGATATCTGGGGAGGAGGCGATGACGATATCACTGGCCGAACAGATGGTGGATAAGAAGGAGCACAACGCGGCGTTGAAAGAGCTCCTCGGAAAACTTCCGCAGCGCAAGCGCGAGAGGCCCACAGGGACGAGACTGATGATAGTGGGCTCGGAAGATGACGACCTCGCATTCCTCCACATGGTCGAGAACCTGAACAAGGACCAGTACCCCGCTACCTTCGTGATTGACGAGCACTGCACGGGAACCCGCTACTTCTGGAACGAGGCGCCGGAGGACAGCGACCCCCTGATGGCAATAGCGAGAAGGTACATCGAAAGGCCCCCATGCCCCTCTAAGGACTGGGAGGAGAGGAAGCGAATTCCTCACATTCTCCAGCTCGCTAGGGATTTCAAGGTGCAGGGTGCCATTGTGATGCAGCAGAAGTTCTGCGATCCACACGAGCTTGACACCGTGGCTATAAGAAAGGCGCTGGAAAAAGAGGGCATAAAGACCCTCTTCCTTGAGTTCGATGTGACAGTCCCCGCCGGTCAGTTCAGAATCCGGGTCGAGGCTTTTCTTGAGACGCTCAAGCAGGAGGACCTGTTTTAGGAGGTGGATGGATGGCCGAGAGAAAGGGCAAGTACCCCACGGAGCCCCTGAAGTGCTGGGAGAAGGCCAAGAAGATTAGGGAGGACTATTACAGGAATTACGCCACCGCCCACGAGAGGGGCGGCCTGCGCTGGGCGGGCGGCGCTTGGAGCTTCGATGCCATCCCCGCCGGTTTGGGTGAAGACGTGTATCCGCTAACGAGCGAGCCATATGGGGCTTCCTGCGCATACAACAAACCCTTCTCGCTCAGGTGCCTTGAGGCGACGGAGAAGGCGGGCTACGCTAGGGACCTCTGTGCCTACATGAGGAATTACTGGGGCTCGATTCTGCTCAACGAGTATGTGTTCGGCGGTCCCTTCCCTAAGCCGGACTTCCTCTGGCAGGACCATATCTGCTGCTCCCACGCCAAGTGGTACCAGGTCGTCAGCGAGCTTGAAGGAGGGATACCTCACTTCTGCATTGACGTGGCCGTGGGTCCGGAGACGGAAATAAACGAGAACAAGATTGAGTATATCGTCGGCCAGATGCACGACGGAATAGAGTTCCTCGAGAGGGTCACAGGGAGGAAATATCGGGACGACCTCCTCATCAAGGCGGTCAAAAACCATTTCCGCTCCACATCCACATGGGCGAAGGTGTGTGAGCTGAACAAGAACATCCCAGCTCCCCTTGATGAGAAGACAATGTACTCACTGTATGTTCTGGGGACCCTCCACAAATCAAGCCAGGTCGTGGCGGACTTTTATGAGGAGCTCTATAAAGAGGTGAAGGACCGTGTGGAGCGGGGTATTGCGGCAATACCCAACGAGCGCTGCAGGGTGATGTCCGACACGCAGCCACCCTGGGGCTTTCTCGGGGTCTTTAGGTATTTGGAGAAGTTCGGCTGCGTCTCGATAGGCTCCCTGTACACATTCGGCCTCATCGGCGCCTGGGAAGTGGACGAAAACGGCGAGTGGGTGCACAGAAAGACACCGATGGAGAGGGGCGTCACGATAAACGACAGGGACAGCGCCCTCAGAGCCCTTGCAGAGTGGGAGCTCCACAAGCCGGAATGGCAGCACTTCTACTCGCCACAGCTGAAGAGCGAGATGATGATTCGAATTGCGAGGCAATGGAAGCTGAACGGCGTCATGCTCCACTACAACCGCGGCTGCGAGGGCCTCAGCCTTGGCATAGCGGAGAACAGGCTGGCGTTGCTCAAGGCCGGGTTCCCGGTGATGATATTCGAGGGAAACATGGGTGACGAGAGGGAGTTCGACATGACGAGAACGATGAGCAGGATAGACGCCTTCATGGAGACGCTCGGGATGAAGAAGGAGTTCGACTGAGGTGATGGCATGATAACCGCAGGCATCGACATGGGCGCAAAAAACATCAAGGTGGTTCTGTTGGAGGACGGGAAGAGGATATTGGCGAAGAGCCAGCTTCCCGTGGGGACCGACACGAAGGCCGCAACGGAGAGGGCATTCGCAGAGGCGCTCGGCAAGGCGGGTTTGAAAATGGATGATGTCAGGCACATAACATCCACTGGAACGGGCCGCACCACCGCACCGTATGCAAAGGACAACGTGACTGAGGTGAGCGCAGGGGCAAAAGGGGCAGTATTCCTCCATCCGGGAACGAGGACTGTTATCGACGTGGGCGCGGAGGAAGGGAAGTGCCTGAGGTGCGACGCAGCGGGAAAGGTCATAGACTTCGCAGTTAACGAGAAGTGCGCGGCTGGCGCGGGCTCGTTCATGGAGGCGATGGCCCGGGCCCTAGAGGTTCCGCTCGAAGAGCTAGGACCGCTGGCACTGAAATCGACCAAGACAATCCCCATGAATGCCCAGTGCGCCGTATTCGCTGAGTCCGAGGTCGTGACCCTAGTGCATCAGAAGACCGCGAAGGAGGATATCGCGAGGGCCGTCAACGACGCGATTGCCGACAGAATCACATCGATGGTAAGAAAGGTAGGATTTGACCCCGACGTTGTCCTTATCGGCGGTGTAGCAAGGAATAAGGCCTTCGTCGAGGCAATCAAGAGAAATCTCCAGATCCAGGTAATGGTCCCCGAGGACCCGGAGTACGTCGGGGCTTTGGGAGCGGCCCTGGCGGCCGCGGAGCTGGAGGGGGTGAGATAGATGGCGGAGGAGTACTGGAGGTGGAAGGAGTACAGGTGGACCTCACCGGAGGTGGACTGGAGGGATGCGAAGCTGATAACCTGCGGCGTCGACGTCGGCTCCGTCAGCACGCAGGTCGTCATTATGGCGGACGGGAAGCTATACGCCTATAGCAATATGAGGACGGGCTCCTCGAGCCCGGAGAGCGCGGAAAAGGGCCTGAAATGGGCCCTCGAGGGCACGGGGCTTCCCCGCGAGAGGATAAATTACACGGTGGGCACCGGATACGGAAGAGTCAATGTCCCCTTCGCGAACAGGGCGATAACAGAAATCGCTTGCCACGCCAGAGGTGCGAACTTCATGTACGGTCCCACCGTGAGAACTGTGCTGGACATGGGCGGGCAGGACTGCAAGGCGATAAGGTGCGACGAGAAGGGGAAGGTGATTTCTTTTCTGATGAACGACAAGTGCGCTGCAGGCACGGGCAGGGGGATGGAGGTTTTTGCTGACCTCCTTCAGGTTCCCATCGAGAAAGTCGGCGAGCTTTCCTTTGAAGTGGAGCAAGAGCCCCCACCTGTTTCGAGCACCTGCGTCGTTTTCGCCAAATCCGAGGCCTCGAGCCTTCTCAGGGCGGGCTGGCCGAAAAACAAGGTCCTCGCGGCCTACTGCTCCGCCATGGCCCACAGAATCTTCACACTCCTCGAGAGAATTGGCGTGGAGAAGGATTTCGCAATAACCGGCGGCATCGCCAAGAACATCGGAGTTGTGAGAAGGCTCGAGAAGGAGCTGGGTCTGACTGTGGCTAAGCCGAAGGAGGACCCCCAGATCGCTGGCGCAGTCGGCGCTGCCCTTTTCGCAAAGACCATTGTCGAGAAGGGCAAAGCGTGAGAGGGGAGTCCTCTCTCGACGCCTCCGGAGGGTAGATGCGTCAAATGTGGGCGGGGGTGGGGGATAAATAACAAGGTGTGGGGCGGAGGAAGCGCAATGAGGGCCAACTATGGTTATAAAGATGGCTCGGGCGACTACTTCATCGAGGTGGACACGGACAGATGCGATGGATGCGGGAAATGTGTAGAGGCCTGCCCGGCTGGTGTGATGGAGGTCGGGGAGGACGAGAACGACCCGCTCAGAGATACACCCGTAGCTAAGGTGGCGAGCTCCCACAGGAAGAAGATAAAGTACTCCTGCGCCCCATGCAAGCCTGTCTCCGGGAGAAAAACAGAGCCCTGCAGGGCGGCCTGCCCGAAGAATGCCCTAGCCCACTCGTGGTGAGGACGTAATTCAATGCCGCGAACCGCAGGGGGACTGGTCTAAAGGCTCCATTGGGCGACAGGACACCGGAATATTATTGGTAAAACAGAGCTTGGGCTATACTGGCCGACGAAAAAGAAAGTAAAGGGAAAAAAGGTTTAGAGGTGGAGACTCCGCTCAGGCACCCTTCATCTTCGCCTCGGCCACGTACCCCGCTTTGTCCAGGTAGTACATGAAGCCGGGCTTCCTCTCTATCTTCTCGGTGCCCACTTTTTTCTTTGTTCCCCTCTTGTTCACCTTGGTGGGAACCCTCCACACGTACCCGTCCTTTCCGACGTAGTATAAATAGCCCTTCTCACGCTCAATCTTTTCCTTTCCGATGCGCTTCCCCATAGAGAACCACCCGGTTCGCTCTCTATATTACCGAGAGAGAATATAAACTTTATTGAGGGCGCTCTGACGGACCCAGGCTCGCCCCGATGGAAACATTCGATAAATTTCCTGATTTTCACCGTCGATTAACCGTCGAAAAATGTTCTTTTTTTATATTTTTTCGTCGAATTCCGATTGGTTTTAGAAATGACGGGGGGAAGCCATGGGCATGCGGAGCTAATTTTCCCCTCTCCCCCTTCTCATGCGGTAGGCAGCTACCGCTATGGCTCCCGCGATTACAATGGCCACCGTAGCCCAGACAAGGGGCGATGTGCCTCCGCCTTCTATCGGGGGCTTGGGTGGACGGGGCGGGGGTGGTGGGTTGGCGACCGTGACGTTTATAGCAACTTCCAAAGAGCTTTGGAGACCATCGCTCGCTCTGAGGGAGATTCTGTGGGTTCCGTTCTCGACCCTGGTGGTGTCTCACCTGTAGCTCCAGCTTGTGGTTCTAGAGGCGATGTCCCAGGGTTGGTGGTCGATCCGAACATAGACCCCAACCACCTCTGTGTCGTCCCAAGCCGTTCCGTTGATAATAACCACGCCTTGCACGATGGCACCTTCGGAGGGGTGGACAAAGGCGACGACCGGCGGATAGTCTATGAGCCTCTTGACCGTAATATTCACGTAGGCCGTGGCCGAGCGCTCCTTGTCGTCGGTGACTCTGAGGGATATTGTATGATTGCCGAAAGGGAGCCTTCTCGAGAATTCCCTCTCCGTGCTTAGGGGGCCGCTGATGCTGGAGCTCCAGAGGTAGGACAGGTAGCACCCCGGCGGGCCCGACGAGCTGGAGGCGCTGAAGCGGATTTCCTGGTTCGCCTCGAAGACCTGCCCATCTAATGGAGAATCAATTATCGCAACCACGCCATCCACTGGGCTGACAGAGATGTTAACGGAGGCAGATTGAGTGCGATTGTGCTCGTCTTCGACCTTGAGGGTTATCATGTGGTCTCCAGGCGGAAGGGCCCTAGTGAACTTGGGGATTCTGGCGAGCTCGCCGGAGATGTTAGAGACCCAAAGGAATTCGAGCTTGAGACCTCTTTCGGAGGCTTGGCTCCTGCTGCCGTCGAAGAAAATCGGGTCACCCGCCGTGAAGCGCGCCCCCTCTCTGGGAGAGGATATGACCGCCCTGGCCTCGCCCGATGGCGGTGGGGGTGGCAGAACGATTATGTTCACGCGCGCACACGACAAGAGGCCGGTGGCTGGGTCGAGAAGCTCGAGAGAAATCGTGTGGTCCCCCATCGGGAGCGAGGCGTTGAGGAGAGGGCCCGTCCCTATTGGCCCGCTCAGGTCTGAGCTCCATACGAACTCGCAGCCTTGGGGTGCTAAGCTCGATCTTCCATCGAAAGTGATGTTTTGCCCCTCCACATATTCTTCCCCTTCCCGGGGGGAGGTGATTACCGCGATGGGACGTGGCCTCTCCCTCACGCTCACACGGATGGAGGCGTTGTTGTTGTTCTCGTTGAGCTCTCGAACGAGGTTCCTAGGGTCGAGTCGGACCTCGAGGGTGTGGTTTCCGGCCCGGGGCGCCCAGGTGAAAACTGCGGTGGTTGAGCAGCCAGCCGGGAGCTCGAGAGTAGTCTGGGCTTGCTGGATTCCATCGACAAGGAAAGTGGCGCAGAACGCACCGGAAGCCTTGTTGCCGATGTTGGTCGCTACTGCGGAAATGTTGAGCGGGAAGCCCTCCACCGGGTTGGGGTCCGAGAGGTAGATGTCTTTGGGCAAAATCGCCAAGTCTGGAAGGAGGGACGGGCCCTCGTAGAACTCCCAGACAGTGAGGACCGTTTTACTCCTCCGTCCGGTGGGGTCGTCGCGGATGGTGCTGCCCGCCAGCTCTCCCCTACCGTCGCCGTCGATGTCACCTGCGCAAAGGATGGCTGGAGAGCCCTGGAGCTCTCCGGAGCTCCAGGTTTCGAGCAAAGTGGTGTCGTTGTAGGCGTAAAAGAACCCCTTGACCTCTGGATAGTCGCCCCGGCTCACCGCGGCCACAATCTCGTTCCTGCTGGAGCCATAGAGGTCCGCAGGGACGATGTCCACGCTGGCTCCTATAGGGCTCTCCCAGAGGACCGAGTGGCTATCCGTGTCCAGAACGAAGAGCTGGGCAATGGAACTCCCGTTCACCGTGTCGTAGCTCCAGGTGTGTATGACGAGCTCGGTACGGCTCTCATTCACAATCTGCATCGCGGTGGCTGAGATGGAGCCCTCATAAACCTCGCTCTTCCACTCCTCTTTGAATGTGTCGGTGGAATAGACGTGGACAACCCCATAGTCCACACCCTCGTCCGTCGACCAGCTCTCGGGCAGCACGAGTTCCCAGGATGGGTCGGAGTCGAGCTGAAGGGCGTTGAGCTCGCCCCCCTAGCCCTGGAAGGCCGGCGAGCTCCACTTCTGGGTGTAGTTCTTCCCGTCCAGTATAAAGAAGCTTGTAGTAAACACGAAATTGCTGAAGTTAAAACTGACGTTCATAATAACTAGTTCCATGACGCTGTCGCCCGTGAGCTCCCGGGCCGTTAACAGGGACATGTTGAACATCCCCATTGCCCAGGGACCTGCGCTCCATTTGAGGTTTCTGTCTTTCAGGCTGAAAATGTAGTGTGTATAGTTGCTCTCCATGGAAACAAAGGAGGAGCTGTAGCCCGTGGCAATAAGCTCGGGAACTTTGTCGTTATCGATATCAATGACATCCGCGTAGCAGGAGGGCCCAACGGTTCTGTTCCACTCCAGCGCCCCATCGGACCCTTGGAGGACTCTGAACCCTGCGCTCCCGGTCTCGTCCCCGGAGCCCTCACGGACCACCAGAACTACCTCCTTCCGGCCGTCTCCGTCCACATCACCTCCATGCAGGTACTCGAGGCCAGTGAGCTCCGGCTCGCCCCTGACGGCCCATTGGAGATTATGGGTGGCTCCGTCGTAGACCAGGAATGAAACGGAGGAGGCGTTCTGGCGCTCCCCCGCGCTTGTGATAATGAGGAGCTCCAGCGCCGGGTCCTCGTCCACGCTCTCCACTTCAGCCCAGCTCACAGTCCCCTCGAGCAGGAGGCTCTCCCACTCCTTATTGTGGCTAAAAGCGCCGTATACGTGGACGGCTGTGGATATCGTGGTCTCCCGCCACTCCACAGAGTAGGTAGTGTTGATCCAGACGAACTCGAGCTCACCGTCCGAGTCTATATCTTCAAGAAATTCATACAATATCGAGCCCTTCAGCGTCGGGCCCTTCCACACCGTCGAATAGTCCGCTCCCGAAATAATTGTGACATTTTCACTATTCTCGCTGCTCTCGTGGATCAGGAGCTGCACAGAGCCGTTGCCCCCGAGGTCCGCTAACTGAAGGCTTATCCAGCCGGTGTAGTTGCATTCCCACAATCTCTGATATCCCGGGAGGTCGTAGACCTCGACCCTAGACCCGCCATCTGGCAGACCGCCCCAGAGAATCATCTCATCTCTCGCGTCGCCATTCGTGTCATTTAGCACAAGGCTGGGGGTCCACTCCAGCTCTCCGCTGCTCCATTCCTCGACCACCGTGAGGACAGTCTCCCGCCCGCCTACCCTTTCATCTGTAGTAGCGAAGGGAGGAAGAAGTGAGGTCAAAAGCAGGAGAAGCACCATTCCTCCAGATAATACTCGGGAGCTCATTCATTCACCCCTTTCTTACAACCTAATGCCATATTTGCCACATTTATACCATATTATATCTTTTTATAGAAAAAATCTCTGCTGCCATATCTATGGGTGCAAGTCAGTCCAAGTGCTGACGAATGAATCGACAAGAGTGTCGAGGAACGAGCGCCGATGGGCAATGAGGACCATGGCGACCTCGTGCTCCCTCTCAACCTTGTAAATGCTCTCGCGTCCGGACCTTGTCCGGCTGACCACACCGGCTCTGAGCAATTTAGACAGGTGGAACGAGAGGGTTGAGGGGGCTATGTCGAATTTTGCGGCAAGGTCTCCGAATTTTGAGCCTGGGTGGAGGAGGAGGTACATCACCAGCCTCCGGGGGATGTCCTGCCTGAGGAGGGAGAGGAGGTTTCTGTCCACGGAACGCATGGTCCCGACCGGGTAGTACCTCTTGTAGCCACCCTCCTCCTTGACGCTGATGTACTCATGCTCCACCAGATACTTCAGATGATACTCGAGGGTTCCGAGAGGAATTCCCAGCCTGCGCTGTATCTCCCTGAGATGGCAGCCGGGAGAGGAGAGCAGGAAATCATATATCCTTTTCCTCGCGCCCACATCCATTCCCCGGGTAAGACCCTCTGGTGGGTGAGGGGATGCTCTGGAGAGGGGCTGCTGGGCCCGCGTTGGGGTCTCACTCCCAGGGCCCTCCTGTCTCTCTCCCTCTTCCTCCACAGCTCCTCACCTTGGGGCGCTAGGGCTCTAGTCCCTAAGGGTTGCAACGAAGAGTATGAGGAGAATCAGAACATCAAACAGCAGAGAGGGGAGGTCTGTTGTGACCGACAGAATCGATGGCCAGTAGAGGCCTATGCTCAGCGCAACGCCCTTCGCGAAGAATAGAAAAAAGGCTAGGCTGACCAGAGCAATTCTGGGATTTCGCGTGCGTGCGTATGATAGAATGGAAATGACCAGGAGAGTCAGGGAGAAAACCGTCATCCATGCAATCAAAACGTCCTTCAGAAGGACCGTGTCCATAGTAATCACCACCCATCCCGGTGATTCCCTCCGCCTTCCCCTTCCCTCCCTCCCCCGCCGCCTGCATTCCTCTTCCACTCCTCCTCCTCGATTTTTTCTTCAATGGCGATTGGGGGCTTCTCCTCAAGCTCACCTACGAGGTCCATCTCCTCGATTTTGGACATCTCTTTTTCCTCCCTCACGAAGGCACGGGTGCGGAGACGCATGGTGAGGAAGACTATCGCCAGTGCCAGCCCGCTCCCCAATACATACAGTACGGGGTCGTGGTACTCTCCAGGCGTCGGCGGAGGACGCTTCGGGGGAGGGGTGGAGTCGGAGAGGCCGAAAGCCAGGCCATTCCTGAGGACCCGGAAGCTCTCTTCCCTAGCATGATAGGCAAGGAAGAGGCGGAGCCACCTCCCCTCAGGGATGTAGCTGACATCCGTTATCCAGTTCTGGTCAGGGGAGAGCACTCCACCCTCGACAACGCTCGCCCATGTGTAGGTGGCGTAGGTCTGACCGTTCCATCGATTGACGAACTCCATCTTGGCCAAGGTCTCAGAGTCCCAGGGGTTAAACTTCAGCTCCCTCCGAAAGACATCGTTACGGGTGTACCGGTTGACACCGAAATAGTCCCTGAGTAAATAGTCGTGATTCCCGGTGGAATCCTCGAGAACCTGCTCGAGCACGAGCCCGCTGCCACCGATGGCTTTCGATAGCTCGAGCTCGACCATCAGCTCTCCATAGGTGGCACCGGGAATCGATAGAAGGGGTGTTTTCGTCGGATGAGGGTTTCCGGTGAAGTAGAATGAGAAGGTGACGTTAAGGGAGGCGGCTGGGGAGCGGGAGACCGTGTCTATCAGGGGGAGGGTGTAGCTGATGTTGAACCTCATATATGGACCGAATGCGGGGTGGGTTCCGTTCTCGAGCCTCCCCACCATCCAGCTCGCGTTGGCCAATACGGCCTCGTGGGTCGCCTCGTTTCTATGGAACATGTAACCCTCAATGTCCCGGTATCCGAGTACACGGAGAAAGGTAACCGTGAAGCGGCCGTTCTTTCCTGATGGAGTGCCATCCGTGACATCCCGAGTGTAAAAATAGCACATGGAAGCCCGAGCCTTGTCGAAACTGAATGTGATGTAGCTATTGCTGATGAACAGAACCGGTCCGTCAGTGAAAATGAACTCCGCACCCGCAGGCCATGGTTTGACATAATCTGGATTGAATCTATCCCAGTAATAGGCCGCACTCGTGTTGTAGAAGTCCTCTACAGGCTCCATTCCAGGGAAGCCTGGGGTCCGCAGAGTGAGCATAACCGTATAATGTCCGGATCTCTTGCTGTTGTAGATATCCCTATTACTAAATATCAATGGAATCACGTGGCGCCCCGGGTTGCGGAAGGATGAATTTGTGGCGGTGCTTATAACGACAAGCTCATGGGTCAGGCGAGCGGTAAGGTTGTAGAAGCCCGTGACATTGACATGGACCACCGCTCTAACCTCGAGATAGTCCGGGACGGCCGACTCCTCCCCCTGAACCGCTCTGTCTGTGAATTCTTCTTTCACAAAGTAGGCATCCGTGTTCGGCCCGCCCCCCTGTCCAACGACGAAATGTGCAACCGGTGGGAGAAAGAGAGCCAGAACGAATGCGCACACCAAGCCCCATCTCATATCAAATCCGCCCCCGGTTTCATTTGGATAAGGTATCTTCCTACAGTTATATGGTCTTTTATGAAAATAATAAAGAATGGGATCCCCTACACTCTGCACGCCTGAACAGAGGCTGGGCTAATCTAAGTCGCCCTCATTTGGCCCTGTGGCGTGTCCTTGCCCTTTGTTCCCTCAAAAGTGGGGGTGGCCGAACTTTTTCTGGTGGTTATACCAAATGAGGAATTCTCACCCCAACCGCCGCATCCGGTTTTCTACGGCCGTGGCCCTGGAGGCCGTGAGCTCGAGCTCGGGCTCCTCGTCCTCCTCCAGCGCCTCCCTGAGTTCCTCGTCGTCTCTCCCCTCACTATGGATGTGGTTCTCGGGGAGTCCTCTGCCGCCCGCAGCAGGAGTGTCGGTGGGGTCCATCGGGTTAGTCCTGTTCTGGTACTCCTGCAGGTTGGTATAGCCATCACCATCTGGGTCGCCCAGTGAGCCGTTAATCTCGAACGGGTCTAGGGGGTTGAGGCCGTAGACGAGCTCCCACCACGTGCTCAGGCCGTCATTGTCAGAGTCAGAGTAGTATATCTCGAACCCGTCCAGCATTC
Source organism: Thermoplasmata archaeon (assembly GCA_038851035.1). Lineage (NCBI taxonomy): Archaea > Methanobacteriati > Thermoplasmatota > Thermoplasmata > Thermoplasmata archaeon. The sequence continues at coordinate 73,054 of JAWCLH010000008.1, read as the reverse complement.
CGTCATCGTCGGTGTCGTTCTTGAAGGGATAGGTTGTGTTCTCCATGATGCCATCGGCATCGCAATCCTTTCCAAACAGGTACTCCTCCAGATTTGAGAGACTCTCGTTCTCGTAGAATGGGTCAATGATTCCGTCGCCGTTGAAGTCAGCCTCGGTGATGTTGAACTCGCCGGAGTCCGGCCAGCCGTTGTTATTCTTGTCAACCCACTTCAGGGAATAATTCACCCCATCTTCATCAGGGTCGGCGAAGGTGTCGCCAGGAACCAGAGGGTCCATGATTCTCTCGATCGGGCCCTCCGACTTGCCGCTCTGGTTGCTGCTCTCATTGAATATTGGTATGCCCATCGCCACCTCCCAACCATCGGGCATGCCATCCTGGTCGCTGTCAGGGTCAGTCGGATCCAGCGTTCCCCATGGATACTTATACTCCTCGATGTTTGGCATCCCATCCTGATCGATGTCGCCATAAGAGTCGCCCGCCCTTATCGGGTTGAGCGCCTGTGATGCCTCAGTGGGGTTCACAGGCCTTATAATAAAGGGTATTGGGACAGGGTAGGGGTCGGCGTCGTCGTTGATTCCGTCACCATCGGTATCGTTAAGGGTGGGGTTTGTTCGGAATCTGTTGTCTTCCCAACCCGCGGGGGACTTATAGTACTCCTCGAAATTGGTCCAGTTGTCGCCATAGCTCCCTGCCTCCGGGTCCCAGGGTCCATCGGGGTTGGCGTTGGGGTCGCAGGCGTCTATCGAGCCGAACCAATACTTCTCCCACCAGTCAGCGATGCCGTCCTGGTCCCTGTCAACTGCGTTGGGATGGTATATGAGGGGGTGGTCGCTCCAGTCGGGAATTCCATTGGCGTTTGAATCTGTCTTCTCCGGGTCAGTGTTGAATATGTACTCATCCAGATTGGCGAACCCATCGTTGTCCTTGTCGTCCAGCGCGTCGTTGGCCCGGGGATTGAGGTTGTGCATCTTCTCCCACCAGTCGGGCATGTGGTCTCCATCGCTATCACTGTATACCGGAGACCTCATCAGCATGTAGCGGCCGTATTTGTCCTTGTAGGCCTCGCTCTTGTCCTTGCCCAACATGCCCTCGTCGCTGTCCCTTATACCATTGTTGCCCTTGGAACCGCCGGGACCCGGCTCGTCGAGACCGGGGATTCTTGAGTCGGGGTTTAGCGGGTCGGTGCGGTGCCTAAATTCCTCAAGGTTCGTAAAGCCGTCTCCGTCGAAGTCCTCCTCCATATCTAGTATACCATTCCCGTCCGTGTCCTGTAGGAGCGGCCTCAACCTGAAGAATCCAAAGGTTTCCTCCCACCATGTTGGAAGACCATCGAAGTCTAGGTCCGAATTGTCAAACTCATAGCCGTCTGGGATGCCATCGCTGTCGGTGTCTTGGTTCCGCGGATTGGTGCTGTCGACCTGGTCTCCGATGTCTGGGTCATAGGCGGGGTAGAAGAAGCCATCTGGTGCCTGGAATACCTTTATCACCACCCCGGGGGCCTGACTCGCCAGAATCGGGTTGAAATCGGTTAGGACCTCGTCGCCGTCTTTCAGGCCGTCGTTGTCGGTGTCGAGCCTGAGGGGCGAGGTGGTTATGATCTGCTGAACGGCTGTGCCCGGGAGCCAGAGCTTCAGACCGACGACCTCGATGTTGTCTTTGAGACCGTCTCCGTCTGTGTCCTCGAGGCACGGGTCCGTGGCCTGAACACCTTCAATGTCGGGCTCGATGTCCGTGAATATCTCCATACCGTCATAAAGGCCCTCGCCGTCAGTGTCCGGGTTGCTGGCGTTGGTGTGCCAGTATGTGATTTCGTTGAAGTCGTTCAGGTCATGCTCCTCGTCGAGCAGACCGTCGCCATCATTGTCGAGCGGCTCCCCGTCCGGGCCGTCCCTAAGATACTCCTCCCCAGCGTCCGAGTTTCCGTCCTCGTCCTCGTCGAGCGGAATCGGTTTGAGAATGTCGTCCTTGTCCGTGTCGACACCTATGTATTTGGACGCACAGGTAAAGTAGTGCTCCCACTTTCCGTTCACTTTGACGTTCCACCCGACCGCCACTTCTTCAAAGTCCGATAGATGGTCGCCGTCGGTGTCAGGGTTCTTGGGGTCCGTGTTGTTGTAGTACTCGTAGAGGTTGATTAAACCGTCCGGTCTCAACACGGCCGAGCCAGCGATTGCAATAACGTCTTCATCATGGAACTGGTCCGCCCTATTGAGCGGGTCCAGTCTATAGAAAACCTCCCAGCCGTCAGGCATTCCATCGAAGCACGCCGGGTCATTGGGATCGTCCCGGAGGGCGCCGGGGTTCTTCCTCACGAGACCCTCGTCGTCAGTATCCCATCTGCGCGGGTTGGTCCTCTCCCGGTACTCGTCCTGGTTCTGGAGCAGGTCGCCGTCAGGATCGTCAAATCTGTCATTGGCGTTGGTGGCGTTGAGGCCATAGAACACCTCCCACCCATCCCACATCGTGTCGAAGTCCGTGTCCGGAATCACGGGGTTTGTGTGGTGGTCGAATATCTCCTTGAAGTCGTTGCAGTTATCGTCGTCTGGAGTCCAGCCATCGAGGTTCTTGTCAAATGAGTCAAAATCTGTGTCTGGCAGCATCGGGTTCATCCCATAGGCGAACTTGCTTCTGTCGATCTCCTCCCTTCCGAGTATGTCTGCCAGATTCCATCTGTTCCTGGGGACGATCGCAAGCAGCTCCTCATCGAGGATGGTCACGTATTCATCCATGTTGTATCCCACGGTGCGTCCATCGGCCAGATTTATTCGGTCTCCGTCCGGGTCGGCGAGAGGGTTGCCCTCACCGGTCGCGTCGCCGCCATATGTCGGGTCAATCTGGACTATCCACTCCCATCGCGGGGGATAGACCGATGTATTAACGTAGCCCTGGCCATAGTGGACCTCCCAGCCGTCTGACATGAGATCCCCGTCGGTGTCCCAATTGGTCGGATCGGTTTCGTTCTTCTTTCCATCATTATCGTAGTCCTGGGCCGCGAGGTACTCCATTAGATTGGTGAACCTTTCTGTGCCCCTGACCACGATTTCCCAGGTCATCTCAGACCCCACGAAGATTCCTTGCACATCCACGATGTCCGCAGGAATCAAGGGCCAGGAGTTATCGTCATAGAGATTTATCGGGCGGTTGGAGCGGGGCTCCATCCTGACCTGGAGCTGGCCACTGGTGGACTGGTCAGTGATGTTAATTATCATCTCGCGATCTGGCTGCCCGAGGTATTCCTTGTAGGTTCCATTATCGGTCACACGGGCTCCTACAATCCTGACCAGCTCTCCGCGGTGCTCCTCTAGGTTTGAGAGCAGCATTTCTATCTGATACACGGTGTAGTCGGAATGAGCCGGGACCTTTAGCTTCGACCGCACGACCATATCGTACCCTATGTTTATCTTGTCCTGTTCGGAGCCATCTATATAGCCATTGTTGTTGAAATCATATCCATCGTTGTCGGGGTCGTCATGGGCGTCCGTGGGGTCGTTGGGGTCAACATTCCACTCAAGAGTCTTTGGGTCCTTTTTACCATACTTCACTTCCCAGAAGTCGTCCATTCCGTCCCCATCGGTGTCGGGGTTGCTTATGTTTGTCCCAGTTTTATAGTTCTCCTCGATGTCTCCCAGACCATCGCCGTCGGTGTCGAGCAGAGGCATTCCCGTGTCCGGACCATGCTTCTCCCACGCCACATTTCTTGCCTCTTTTATTCCTCCGCCGCCCACGCTTGAGAGGGCTAGAGCAGCCACTATAGCTGCCATGGCGATGACGGTAACTGTTATAATGATAACCCACTCCATGAGTTGGATTTTATCCATCTGTTTTATGCGCTGGCGTGTTCTTCTTCCAATAGGAGGCATGGGTCTTCCCCCGGGCGGTCGATTCCGGCTGTTCCGGTGCTCTTGCGGAGCCGGTTTATACTATAATTATATAAAAAGATTTGGGATTCGTTCGTTTAAGTAGAAATTATGTATTATCCAAATAAGCCCGTGGGAGAGATATCCTGATTACCTCCTCGCGTCCCGACTAGGTCCAGGGGTATTTTCTCAACATGTAGTAGCCAGATAGGGTGCATGCGAGGCCCAGAAGAACGGTGAGCAGGTGGAACTGGAGTCTCTCATCCTCAAAACTGGGTAGAGGGAACCATATTAGATAAATCGCTGTCGATATGAACATAATACCCACAATTAAAACTATAGTGCTTAGGATGAGGCTGATCTGGACATTCTCAGGATGAAGGATTCGTGCGCCTTTTGGGGTTATCTGATAGTAGACCCATTTTCTTTCGTCTTCCACCTTACTTATCAGGCCCACCTCGACTAGTCTCTCCAGATGTTTGTGAACTGTGGATTTGCTCATGGAGAGACTGCGGGAGAGGTCCGTGACGGTGGCGCGGCCCTCATCCAGCTTTTTCAATATCTCTATTCTGACATGGGAGGCGAGTGCCCGGAAGGCTTCGTAGTCGAGGATGACATTACCGAAGAGCTTCATACTGGCCATAACCACTACCGTCCTGATAAATAAGGTTTGTGATCATGTTCTTTTTATCTCGAACGCTTTCCTGCAGCTGTCACTCCTCCTCTTTCACATCAACCCGCCCACTTCTCTCCTTTGTTCTGCTCGGCACCTCGTCCTCCTCTTCAAGCTCTTCCTCTGGACCGGATGGTGCCGGCGGCCTTTTGCTGCGTGGGAGCATGAATATTATGGCAACGACGAGAACCGTCAATATCACCACGAGCAGAATCGTCTGCTCTCCTCCCTTCTGCTTTACAATCACAGTTGCGGTTGCCGTATCGTTTACCTTACCATCGCTCACAATGACAGTGACGTAGTACCTTCCGGGTTTGATGTACCTGTGCTCGGCGATTTTGTCACCCTGCACGAGTCTCCTTTCCGGAAACTCTCCGAAGTCCCACATGAATGTCAGCTGATCTCCATCAGGGTCGTATGAGCCAGAGGCGTTGAAGACCGCGACTTCGCCCTCCATGATTGTGAGCTCTTTCTTGCTCAGCACCGCTCTGGGCGGTGTGTTGGGTAGGGGGGCCCCGAGGACCGAGAAAAGACTGAACTCCGTGACGTTGGCATAAGTGAGCTGCCTCTCAAGGTCGATGCCTGCATTCTCAGCGATTCTCCATTGAACGGTCAGGGGGTCGAACCGGTATATGCGGAGGGTGCTCCGGTTCATTCCCGTGAGAGTGAAGGTGGAAAAATTAATTGAAATGTTGGCCCACCACCACCGCTCGATGCCTGAGATCGAGAGCTCGAACTTGCCAATCTGAGGGAAGACCTTAACCATGCCTGGGGGGGGCTCATGCTCGATAAGGGAGTAGTTGTACCGCACCTCTCCCCTCCCAGCATAGAGCATCTCCACCAGCACAGGGTCGCTGAACCTGAAAATGCTTCTGTTGGTCACGGTCAGGTTATCAATTGCGGGGACGGTGCTCACCAGAACACCATCGGAAGCCTCGAAGAAAGCGTAGTAAATACCCGAGAGGAATGTGGTCTCTGAGTAGTAGTCCTTGCCGTCCGAGCTGTTCCAGTCGTCCGGGTCAACGGGATAGAGCTTTGCTGTCTGGTCCCCGGCAACCAGCCGGACGTACGTGGCAGGGTCGTTGTCCTCGTCAAAATAGGTCACGCTGAGCTGGAAGAGAGTTTCGACGTCTCCAATTTCAGGGCTAACTCTAGGGAATCTAAGTATGGGGGCTGAGTTTGGTCTTATGTTTAGCGATATCGTGGCCCTCCCCTCCAGCCCTTGGTCGTCCTCGACGGTGAGGGTCACGGCGTAGGAGCCCGGGCTTGTGTAGCTGTGAACTACAAGTGGTCCGGTGCTCGTGTTCCCATCGCCGAAATCCCATATGAAGGAGACCGCCTCCCCGTCGAGGTCGAACGAATCGCTTCCGTCGAAGTGTATCAGCTCGCCAACTCGGAAGCCGCTTCCGTCGAGGGGAGAGCTGATGCGCGCCTCGGGCGGAATTTGGGATTTGGTCGAGAAGACCAGCAAACGGCCCCCCTCTGTCACCACAACGACGCTCGTTCTCAGGGCTCCCGTGCCGTCCCCCGAGATAACTGGGGAGGACCACACCCACTCTCCCGTTGAGCAGGTCCAGACAACTTTCCCATTCCGGGTATTGATGGCGTAGAGGCCTTCAGCACCCACGAAGAGCCGTCCCTCGCTCACTGCGGGGGTGGAGGTCATGTGCCTGCCCGGAACCGGAGTGCCCAAATTTCTGGACCAGAGGAGTGTGCCGTCAGCGGTGCTCAGCGCGACGATGGTGTTATGCCCTGCCCCAATGTACAAATGGCTGCTCATCGTTGCGGGGGAGGACCGAATTCTTATATCATCGCCACTTACCAGACCTGAGAGGTCCGTGCACCAGAGAGTGTCGTACGTGGCGTTCTCCGGGTCGGGAAGGCCCTCGTCGATTTCATCCGGCACGACCTCGAATGCATATACATTTCCATCGTCACATCCGGTGAAGGCGATGCCGGATTGTATCGCCGGTGTCGAGACCACGGGTGCCGAGAGGTGTGCGCTCCAGGCGATGGTGCCGTTGAGGAATAGGCAGCTTAAGCTCCCTCCGCCCTCGCTGCCGCTGCCAATCACGAGTCTCTCATAGAAAGGGTCGAGAGCGGGCGAGGAGAGGACGGGGCCATCGAGGGAGGTCGCCCATAAAAGTCTCCCGTCTGGGAGGGAAATGGAGTATAGGTGGCCGTCGCTTGACCCTATATAAACAACATCGTTGTAAACCAGTGGCGAGGAGTATATCGGGCCGCCCGTGCGGAGGCTCCACGCGAGTGCTCCCCCTCTCTCGTTTAGAGCCATGACGCTTCCACCCTCGGTCCCGAAGACCACAAGATTGGACACTGCGGGGGAGGAGGTGATGGTTTCCCCCGCATCCCTCTGCCAAACAAACGCCCTGGTGCGAAGGTCCAGAGCAACAAGCATATTACCGGCGGGCATGTAGATTCTAGAGCCTGCGATGACAGGCGAGGCGATTGCCTCACGGTGCGTATCGAAATACCAATCGAGTTCATTGGAGTTGGGGGTCGAGAGGTTGGGACGTGCCGAGCTCCTCTGTGGGTCGCATTTGAACATCGTCCAGCCTAGCTGTGGTGGTGGCGTGTAGGGTTTGTAGGCCTGATTATTATTTCTATTGGCCTCGTACGGAACTGTGTTTGTGACATTCACAACTATTATATTGTATCCCGGCTCCACGGACCAGTTGGCGGAAATCTCTACCGACCTCCCTGCCGGAACCGAAATGTGGGTAGAGGATAGGAGCGTGCCCTCCTCCGGAAGACCATTGAAAATCATGGCTTCAGCCTCGGCATCCAGCGTTCCGATGTTCTCCACCATTGCCGTGACCCTCACCTCCTCGCCCACCCGTGGTTGCGATGATGAAAAGTTGATGTTGGCTGCGGACACAGAGAGGTCAGGGGCCTTGCCGAAGGCAATGACCTCCCCGGTCTCAGTGGCTATATATAACCGGTCATTCACAAGGGCCGGGGAGGACCTGAGGTTCTGGGCTCCTGCGTCGTAGCTCCATACAAGCTTCCCATTGGTGGCGTTCAGGGCATATATTTTCCCGTCATAGGAAGCGAAGAAAACCATTCCGCCGCCGGCAGCTGCAGACGAGTGTATTATTCCTCCGGTCTGATAATCCCATATGAATTGGCCGGTCTCGGCGTCGAGAGCGCGGAAGGAGTTGTCGAACGAGCCGAAGAAAACCTTGCCATTGTATATGGTAGGTGTGGCTGTGATCTCATCACCGGTTGTGTACTCCCATTTCTTTGTGCCGTTTCTCAGGCTTATGGCATAGAGCTTCCAGTCCGAGCTGCCAAAGTATACGGTTTCGTTGTAGATACAGGGCGAGCTGTATATGCTCCCCTTCGCGGTGAAGTTCCATACCTCCTCTCCAGTAGAGAGGTCGAGGGCGTATAGATGGTTGTTCTTCGAGCCCACGAGCACAAGCCCGCCCTCGACAGCAGGTGAGGACCAAATCTCAGAGACGTTCGGGTCGCCGGGCACCGAATAGACCCATATCGGCCTCCCCGTCCATTCGTCCAAACAGAATATATGTGGCTCCCATTTAGAGGCCACTATAACCTTCCCGGCCACGACGAGGGGGCTGGCCTGCACGGAGCGCAGGCTATTGTTCCTGTAGGACCAAATCGCATCCCACCTTCCGGCCCCGACGTCAACTTCTCCCTCGTCCACCCCGTCTGAAGGGTCGGCGTCGAACGCAATGACATTCCCGGCGTCGTCCGCCACGAATACCATTCCATCTGCGCACGCGGGGGTGGCGTCGATCATGCCACTGCTGTTGAATGACCATTTAACCGCTCCCGTGGCGAGCTCCAGGCTCGTTAATCTCCCCGGCGAGCCCTCCGCGAGTCGGGACCCTATGAAGACCGCACCGCCGTAGATTGATGGCGAGGAGTAAACCCTGCCTCCCACCGCCGTCCTCCAAGCGACCGTGTTCGTGAGTGGCGCCTCCTCCTGCCCGGTCCCCCTGTGGCTCGTGTCTTTGTGGAACAGCGGCCACTCGAGAGACGGCAGAACCTCAATCACTACTTGGGCGGGTGCCGACCAAGTCCAGTTTTCATCCTGTACTTTAAAACTTATCAGGTGCGTTCCTAAGGATAGTGTGGAGATTTGAAAATCTGATTTTGTGGAGAGGAGTCCATCAAGGTTAGAGCGCCACTCATAAGCGACCGGGATACAGTCCGGAGAGGTCCCGTTGAACACAAGGGCGCTTCCCTGGGTCGTGGAGACAGGGTGGGCGGAGGTAATTATAGCGGTGGGCCGCTGGCCCACGGCTACTACCCGACCGTCCTGTGTGCCGATGTAGGCCCTTGAGCGTGAGATTGCGACCGGCGAGCTAGCATTGCTTAAAAGCGGGAGGCTCCAGGCCTCACTGCCGTTGGTCAATAAGGCTCTCAGCTCCTGTGAGGTCCCGAGTAGCACGAGCTCTCCGGCGAGGGCCGCGGGGAAGGTCACAGGGGAGTCAAGCTGACGTTTCCACTCCTCGCCACCAGTGGTTGCGTTGAGCCTGTACAGTGTCCCGTTCCCGGTCCCGATGAAAATGGAGCCGTTGGCGTAGGCCGGTGTGGCGGTCACATCTCCGTCAAGCTGGAGGCTCCATAATGGACCGGCGCTTGAGGGGTTCAGGGCATAAATCGAGCCATTGCCTGTGCCTACGTAGACCCTTCCCCCGCCCACGCACAGTCCGGATAGGTTGTGGCCGATTGAGAAGGGCACTGGCCACACGCTGTTGCCATTGGTGAAAAGAAAAGCTCTGAGACGGCTGCCCGAAGCCACGAAAACACGAATTCCATCCGAAGCCGGTGCGGCTCTCACGGGGGCCTCCGAGTTCTGCGTCCAGAGGTGACCCCCAGTGAGGTCCAATGATGTCACATTCCCATTCTCTGCCCCGAAAACGATTCTGTCGGAAAAGGCGAGGACCGGGCACCGAATTGGCGAGCCCGCAGACCAGTTGAATAGCTGGGTGCCTGTGGTGAGGTTGAACGCGTGGAGACCCCCGTCGTCCGAGCCGACGTATATATTCCCAGAGGCGACCGCGGGGGATGATAGAATTGGTCCTCCGGTGCGAGCTTTCCACAGGAGGGCGCCCGTAGACCTGTTCAGCGCGTAGAGGCAACCGTCCTCGCTACCAATGTAAACGGCGTCTCCCACAACCACCGGCGACGAGCGGACCGGGCCCTCTGTCTGGAAGGCCCATATCGTCGTATTCACGAGAGGGGGAGAGGAGGGCGAGGCCCCTGTTCTGCTTATGTCGTACTGGAACTGGAGCCAGTCCTCGGCCCCTCGGCTGGTACCTTGCTCGCTCTCCGGGAATGGAAGTAGAAGCGCTGCTCCCGGGATAATGAACATTATCGAAACCGGAAGGGCGAGGATTGTCCTCATCGTGTTTCCACTCATCAGCTCACACCTTTAGCAAAATAGAGCTTGCTGGTTAAATAGCTGTCCCCAATGCAGCACTCTCTGTTGTGGGGTGGAATCAAAAATTATTTAAATGCCCCGCCCATCCACCACCGCAGGAGAGGTGAGGAATGGCCGAGCAGCAGGGGTTGCGGGCAAGAGTTGAAAAGGTGATTGAGACGAAGGTGCGCCCGGGTCTGGAACGGGATGGAGGCGGCATCGAGATCGTTTCCGTGGACGAGGTGAGCGGTGAGGTCAGGGTGAGGTTGCAGGGTGCCTGCGCCGGCTGCCCGATGTCCCAGATGACGCTCACGATGTTCGTAGAGAGGCTCCTCAAAAGCGAGGTCTCTGGGGTCAAGAGGGTAGTGCCCGTGATGGAGTAAGATGGCGCTGAGGATAGCAGTTGTCCTTCGGGACCGATGCCAACCCAAGAAATGCAATTACGAGTGCGTAAGGTTCTGCCCCCGTGTCCGGAGCGGCGAGAAGGTCGTTGTCCCGGACGAAAAGGGAAAGCCATCAATCTCCGAAGAGCTTTGCGTAGGGTGTGGAATCTGCGTTCACAAATGCCCATTTGAAGCAATTAAAATAATCGGCCTTCCGTCGGAACTGAAGCGGGAACTCATACACCAGTACGGTGAGAACTCTTTCCGCCTCTTTAAGCTCCCCACCCCGAGAGCGGGGGAGACCATCGGCCTTCTCGGGCCCAATGGTATAGGAAAGACCACCATCCTCAGCATCCTCAGCGGCCAGCTCGTGCCGAATCTAGGGGATTTCCGGAACCCTCCGGGGTGGGACGCGGTTATTGAGAGGTTCTCGGGGACGGAACTCAAGGACTACTTCATTAAAATAAAAGAGAAAAAGCTCATCACTTCACTCAAGCCTCAGTATGTAGACAAACTGCCCCGGGTGGAGAGTGGTAAAGTCGGGGAGCTGCTCACCCGCGTTGACCCGGAGGGAAAACTCAAGAATCTGGCGAGTGGGCTTGAGTTGGAGAGCTGTCTTGACCGCCGACTTAGCGAACTCTCGGGGGGAGAGCTCCAGAGGGTCGCAATTGCCGCGACAATTCTGAAACCCGCGGATGTCTATTTCTTCGACGAGCCCTCATCCTATCTAGATATCCATCAGAGGTTGAGGGTCGCTCGCATAATCAGATCCCTCGCATCATCAAAGCGCGTGGTCGTGGTCGAGCACGACCTCGCGGCGCTCGATTTCCTCGCCGACAGCGTATATCTCATGTACGGGAGCGAGGGGGCCTACGGAGTCGTCGGCCAGCCGCGCTCTGTTCGCAGCGGCATCAACACCTATCTCGATGGCTACATGAGAGAGGAGAACATCAGGTTCAGAGAGAGGCCGATTCGGTTCGAGGCAAAGGCGCCGCGGGGTGGGTGGGGAGGCAAGGTAATTCTCGAGTTCCCCGCCCTGTACAAAAAATACGACGGCTTCTCTTTGAGGACGGAACCCGGCAGAATTCGGGAGGGGGAGGTCGTCGGTGTCGTTGGTCCCAACGCCACGGGAAAGACCACATTCGTGAGAATGCTTGCGGGAGAGCTCAGCCCAACGGAAGGGTCGGTCGAGCTAAAACGCAGGGTTAGCTACAAACCGCAGTACGTCAGAATCGAGTTCGAGGGCACGGTGGGGGAGTACTTGTGCTTTGCCCTCCATGAGACCGCCGAGGATCTCTTCTTCAAAACTGAGGTCATTGAACCCCTCGGCCTTCGCTCTATCTGGGAAAAGCAGATCCAAGAACTCTCGGGGGGCGAGCTCCAGAGGGTCGCGATAGGGAGTTGTCTGGGGGCGAGGGACGCAGAACTCTTCCTCATTGACGAGCCCTCGGCCTATCTCGACTCAAACCAGCGCATGGAGGTCGCGAGTGCGATAAGGCGCGTGATGGAGAAGTCGGGGAAGTCCGCATTCATCGTGGACCACGACATATACTTCCTCGACCTAGTAAGCGACTCGATAATGGTCTTTGAGGGCATTCCCGGCGTGGAGGGGCGCGGCGCGGGCCCATTTGACATGCGCACTGGGATGAACCGCTTTTTAAAGAGCGTTGGAATCACCTTCCGCAGGGACGCCGAGACGAAGCGTCCCAGAATCAACAAACCCGATTCGCGTCTCGACAGGGAGCAGAAGGAGAGGGGAGAATACTATTATCAGGAGTAGCTGAAGGGGTGGCTCAGTGAGCGGTCCTCTGCTCACTCCAGCCTCTTCAGCTGCCTCTCGTACATCTCGATGAGCTCCTGCACGGTCGTCGCGTCCTCCGGCCCCTTGTCGGGACGAGGCTGCTTCAGCCGCGGAAATCGTATGGCCAAGCCCGCCCCTTTGCGAATTTTGTCTAAACCGGCGGTGTGGACGGGGCTTAGGGTGATTTCCGCACCCAGAACCTCGTAGACCACGGAGGGGACAAGCCAGTAGTCGGCCTTCATCGTGGACTCGACCCTAGGGTGCTTATTGGGGCATCTGAGCGCGCCTAGTGTCCGGGTCATCTCCTCGAGGAACTCGTCGGAGAAGCCGGTGCCGAGTTTGCAGACGGTCTCAAAACGGTCTAGGTCCCGATTGTATGCAGCCATGAGGAGGGCGCCGTACCTGCCCCTGCGCTTCCCATGGCCCGCAAATGCGCCAACGGGAACGAGGTCAACGGTGTCCTCCATCTCTGCCTTGTAGTCCCTCTTGTACTTTATCCACTGCCACCCTCTGGCCCCCGCGCGATAAGTGGAGTCCTCCCTTACCGATTTTGCTATGATTCCCTCGCACCCGCTCTCTATTGCCCCTTGGAAGAATGCCTCGGCGGCGCCGAGGTCGGAGGTGAGCAGGGCTTCTGAGATGCGAACCCTCTCTGTAGTGCGGAAGATGCTTTGGAGCTTTTTACGCCTCTCCGGATAGGGGAGCGATATAAGCTCTATGCCGTCGCACTGCAGGCAGTCGAAGAGGATGTACACTACAGGATATTCCTCGACCGCGGACTCTAGCCCATACTTCCGCCCGCGCCGGTGCGAGACCTCTTGAAAGGGGAGCATCTCGCCTGTCTCTATATTCACCGGCACGCATTCCCCATCCACGATTGCCTCCTCAAAATCGCGGCTATTGAAGGCTTCAAGTATGGCCGCCGTGACATCCGGAAACTGCCCAGTCACGTTCTCCAGCTGGCGCGAGAATAGCCTCACATCCCTTCCTATTTTGATATGAGCCTGAATTCTCATCCCATCGTACTTGTACTCTAGGCTCGCCTTTCCACCAAGCTTCTCAAGTGTCTCTTGAAGCGATGAGAGCCTTTCAGCCAGCATTGGCCTGACCGGCCTCCCGACCTCAAGCCTTATCTCCCTCAGCCCCTCCAGCCCCCTCGCCGCCAGCCTCTCGGCGACCTCTCCGAGGTCAGAGCAGAGGTTGTAGGCATGCTCCACCATCGCCCTGTTGACCTTCCTTCGGGCCGCAACCTCGGCCTCCTCACCCATCGTGCCCTCCGTCCCCTCCCCAGCTTCGAGGCCCACACCTTCGTCGGTGCCGTGCCCGGAATTCTGCGAGGCCCCTGTCGAGACTTTTACGGCAGTCGGCTCGGGAGCCCCACCCGCGGTAGGCGGCTCCGCGCCCTCCACGGGGGCAAAGGCCTGCGATAGGGCGTCGAGAATGGTCATGTCCGCCACACCCAGGCGCAACTTGCCGACCAGCGTTCTCACGATGAACTTGGCCTCTAGTGGAGAGGCGTCGTGGAGGATGTCGCCCATCAATTTCACTTTGAGCTCCTGTGCCCCGGGGCCAGTCGCTCTTGCAATCGCCTCAAATGAGGCATAGACTCTCTCGACCGTCAGGGGTTGAGAGAAAAGAGTCCGCTGCTTCTTTGCCCCAATGGTGCCTTCCGCCACTAGTCCCAAGTCCCCCTCCCTCATCCACCGGGCGGTGATTTCGTCCTCGGTAAGACCTGTGACGAAGGCGAGGGCCTTGATTGCAAGCTTGTCCGCAACGCCGAGCTCCACGCCAATAAAGTCCGGGTAGAGCTTGCCCTGTGTGAGGTACACCACCTTCCGTAGCACCTCTGGCGGGGATGCCCGGAACAGTTCCACGAGAAGGGCAGTCATGTCCAGTCTTTTGGTGGTCGCCTCTATTTTCGAGTAGGCCTCCGCCAGGATTTGATAGTCCAACCCCTCCCCCTCCGAGGGCTGAATTCTCGTTGGAAGAGATAAGGTTTGGGTGGGGGGAGGGCTTAGCCCTCCATATCGCCTGCCCTCGACCCCTCTACTTTATCCTCAGCCTCGCGCCGCAGGTATCGCAGGTGACCTCGAGAGGTCTGGTCTGGTCGGTGATTTCCTTGGTCCCGGTGCACTTGGGGCATTTGATGCGCATGATTTTGGGCGGGGCCTCAGGGGGCGGCACGGGCTCTTCCTCCATCTTCTCCTCCTCCTCGCCCAGCCCCTCCTCGCCCAAACCTTCTTCCTCACCGCCCTCTTCCTCCGCTCCCTCCTCACCGGGCTCGGTCAGGGGTGGCCTGAGACCTGCCGGGGGTGCGGGGGCCGCCCTCCGCCTTGAGAAAACGGCCGCGACGACCACTATGACAGCTATCAGGAAACCGATGAGCAGCCAAGGGAATATGGAGCCGATGTCCATACCCGCGCCTGCCTCCGTCACCACAATCTTCTGGCTCAGGGTGAGCTCGACCGGGTCGTCGATGCCGTACTTGGCTGCTATCTTGAGAGTGTATTCATCCGCGCTCTCGGGCGTCCACTCGAGCACGACCTGTGCGCTCCTGTCCTTTTTAATGGTCGAGGTTATCGGCTTGCTCGCTACAGTGTTTCCATTGGCATACAGGGTGACTGTCACGCCCCTCATGTCCGCGTCGCCCGCGTTGGTGATTGTCACCGTCACTGTGAGGAGCTCCCCCTTACCCAGTCTGCTCTTGCTGAGCTTGATGTCCTCTGGAGTTAGGCTGCGGACTGCTCCCTTAATCACTTTTACTGGCACCCTGACCGCCAGGGACTGGGTTCCGTCCTTGGATATTGCTGCCACATCGAAGTCGTAGCTGCCCCTGTCTGTCTCGATGCTGCTGGCAGACAGGCGGACCGAGACCTGCCTCGTGGTCGTATTGCCGGGCTGAACGGTGATTGCGGTGGGGCTGAAGGTGAAGTAGCTCGAGCTCCAGCGGGCTGGGTATCTCGTTACTTTGAACGTTACGGTGTCCTCGCCGTTCCCGGTGTTCTTGACGATAATCGTGAAGTCCTGGTCGTCCCCGTAGGGGTCTATGGTCTTTTCTGTGCTGCCGGGGTCTAGGGTGAGTTCGATGCCATAGACCTGCTGTACAACCGCCGTCAGAGCGAGGGTCTTCTCCACAGTGTCGTTGCCTCTCGAGATGAACCTCAGAGAGAAGTAGTAGCTGTTGGCCCGGGCTTTCTCATAATTGGTGGTTATCCAGACCACGAAAGTAAGGGTGAGCTTGCTTTTGGAGTTCAGTGTAACGCTTGAGCTGCTCAGTGTAGACCCCCAGCCCGAAGGCAGGTCCTTGACCTGAATGTCGTACGTGTCAGGAGCGTTGCCGATGTTCTCCACCTTCACGGTGTAGACGAGTTCTTCGCCCGGCTTGCCTTCCAGCAAGGGCTCCTCCGCGCTCAGTTGGAAATTATATACTGCGTCGACCTTTGTTCTGAAGGTGAGGGTTAGGAAAACATTCTCGTTGTCCGCCGACCACACCTTCAGCGTGTGGTTGTAGAGACCGGCCGGCGCGTCGCCCGGCACTGATACTGTGAAGGTGAGCTCCTCGTACTGGTCCACCGCAAGAATTGTTGTCTCCTTGCTGACCGAGGCCCAGGTAATGTAGTCGCCCTCTTGGACCTTGAGCTTGAAGGTATCTTGACCGTTACCGTCATTGGTCAGCCTGAAGGTGTAGGCCACGCTCTGGCCGGGCCTCACAGTCTCCTCCGTGTCGGCCGATTCGAGCTTTAGGGCCGGTGTGCGCTCGACGGTTATGGTCAATGTAAGCACCGCCGTCTTTGTGATGTCCCCGTCGGACATCGCCTTGAGGGAAATTATGTAGTCTTGCATCAGGGCGTCCTTGTCTATCCTGATGCTCACCTGGACAAGTCTGCTCTTATCCTTCCCCAGCTCGAACAGATCATAGTCAAAGCCGACGAGCCAAGAGGAGTAGGGATCGAGGATGGAGAGGTCGAAGGTGTCGTTGCCGGAGCCCCTGTTCTTCACCGTCACATTGAAGGTCACGATTTCGTTGGCCTTGCCCTTCTTCTTCGCCTCCTTGGTTGTCAGCTCCACGCCATAGAAAACGCTCGTGGAGAGAACAATCTGAGCAGAGAAATCGGTGTGGCCTCGAACCTCTGCCTTTATTGTTACATCATATGCTCCGGCCGCTTGTCCCGAGGGCACTCGGACCGTCACCGCAACCTCGCGGTCCTCGCTCTCCCGGAGCTGGACGGAGAAGACGCTGAGCTGGGCCCACTCTTTGTAGTTGCCCTCCACGACCTTCAGGTCAATATCCTCCAGGACGTTCCCGGTGTTCTTGACCCTTATCGTGTAAACCACGGAATCGCCTTGCCCGCAGTCCTTCGAGGTGTCCTCGCTGCTCAGGCCAACACCGAACCTTTCGCTGACGGTGACCTTGATGTCCTGGCTCCTCTTCAGGGTGTCGTTGCCTCGCGACTTTACCTCGACCGTGATGATGTAGTCTTGGTTAGCCTGACCCGCAGGAACGTTCACCGTCATCATCACAGTAGAGAGGCTCGCGGGAATGATGCTTATGTTGTCGTTATCAAAGGTTACCCAAGTGGTGAAGGTCAGGGCGCTGAGGCTGAAGGTATCCTGGTTATTCCCTGTATTTTTAATTGTCACGTTGAATGTTACTCGTCCCCCAGGTCCCGTCGTCTTCTGGATTGCATCCCAAGTTGTTTCTAGACCATACCTTATGTCTATTTTTGTCGTCAGTGTTACATTGGCGGTGGCGAAGCTGTACCCCCTCGATGTGACCTTAATCACATTTGTGTATGTTCCGGAGAGCTTGTCATAGGGGGTGGCCCAAGGCGGGGTCACGGTCACCTTCACAATGGTGGAGTTTCCTGGGCCTAGAATGACCGAAGAGGTGTTGAAAGAGACCCAGTCAAGGCGCGCCCCAATAGCTTCGAAGTCGAATGTGTCTATGCTGTTGCCCGTGTTCCTGATGGTCATGTTAAAGTAGGCCGAGGCCACGCTGGTCAGCTCCTTGTAGGTATCGGAGGCGGTCAGCTCCAGACCGTAAAGAAGGTTTATGGTGGTCATCACGGTTATGTTCTGCTGCACAGCTAGGTTTCCCTGCGACTTTACATTCACGGTAATGTTGAACGACTGGGCGATGGCGTTGCTCGGGACGGCGACGGTCATAATGACTGAAGACGATGCCCCCCCAGCGAGGGTGATGGAGGAGGAAGAAAAGGTCACCCAGTCAGTATGCTCGCCTGACTTTGTCAAGCTGAAGCTGTCCCTTCCGTTGCCTTCGTTCTTTATAGTCAGCTCGTAAGAAGTGCTTGCGCCCGGGTCGACATAGCTGACGCTCACATTGCTGGATATCGCCACGCCATAGAGTTGTTTGATCGTCAGAACAAGCCTTAGGCTCGACCTGACAGAGTCGTTCCCGACAGACTTACCCTCAATGGTTATGTTGTAGTCTCCCATCGCAGGGAGGGGCTTGGAAGGTACGGTCACGGTTACGGTGACCTCCTCCGAGCTCTCGGGCCCGAGGGTGACACTGGACTTGCTGAATGAAACCCAAGTGCTGTAGTTAAGGGCGGTGAGCTGGACGGTGTCGTTTCCCGTGCCCTGGTTCTTGATTTTCACATTGTAGTTCACGCTCCCGCCGGGAGTGGTCTCATTCTCGGAAAGAAGGCTTGAGAGCTCGATTTTATATATCTGCCCCACAGAGACGGTGAGCTCGAGGCTCTTGGTTCGGTTAGCCGTGGACTTGAGCTTCCCTGAAACGGTGAAGAGCACATTCTCAGGCAGGGCGTTGCTGGGAATCGAGACCGTTAGGTTCACCATTATCGAAGCCCCAGAGCCCAAGACAACAGAGTCCTGCGAGAGGGAAGCCCAGTCTACCCTAGCGCCGGATAAGGTGAGGTCGACGGTATCGGGGTCGGGGCCTTTATTGGTGACATTGATTTTGAATACAACTTTCATCCCCGGATCTCCCGTCTTTCTTGTCTGGAAATCCCCGCTGCTCAGCTCCAGGTCATGCTTAGGGAGAACCTGGACTGTCAATGAAACTGACTGGCTCTTTGACGTATTCCCCAGAGAAGTCACCTTGAGCGATATCGTGTGATTGGCTGGTTTCTCATTGTCGGGTATCGTGACGTTGATGAGAACCGTCCGGCTCTCCCCCGTGTCGAGACGGATTGAGGGACTCGCGAGGCTAGCCCAAGAGCGCTTCTCGCCCGTGAGGTCAAGGGTGTAGTTGTCTGGGGTGTTGCCAGTGTTCTTGATTCTCACGTCGAACGTGACAGTGTCGGTTGGCTCTCCGCTCGCGTTGGCGTTGTTCACTATTAGCTCGAAGTTGTATATCGCGGTGACGCTGGTAGTTGCGCCCGCCTTTGTGTACACAGATGTGTCGCCCTGTGAGGTCGCCATGACCTCGCTCTTCACGGTAGTCACAGCGGCGTCCACGGGGACGCTCACGGTCAGATTGAGGCTGTAATACTCGTCGCTGCTCAGGGTGAGGAAGGGCGAGGAGATGTCAAGGGAAGCCCAGTTATTCGGATTCTGGCTCATGTTTACGAAGAATGTGTCCTTTGCGTTGCCGGAGTTCTTGATGATCACGGTGTATTTTCCACTTTCGCCCGGCCTGATGTCCATGCTCGATGGCGAGATCCACATCTGAACCCCGTAGGTCTGGTCGATAATGGTCACGAGACTCACGGAGGCGTTAACGGAGGACTTTGAGGTCGAGGTCGCCGTCACTGTCGTGGTCACATTCATCTTTTTCGCGTTTGCAGGCACGGCCACTGTGACCGTGACATTACTTCCTTCGCCCGGGCTGAGGGGAAGGCTAGAGTTGCTGAACGAGACCCAGGAGGGGCTGTCCCCCCCGGCTGTTATCGAGAAGGTGTCATTGCCGGAGCCCAGGTTCCTGATGGCGACAGTGTAGTTGGCGGAGCTGCCCGGTTTCGTGGTGTTGTAGGCGGATGTGGTGGTGATTGACACTTCGTAGTGTTGGTCTATTATCGCGATGATTGTGGTGTTGGCGGTCTTTCCGGAGGAGGATGTACCCTTGAGCTCGATGTTATGGGTGGCCGCGGGGGTGTCCCTCGCCACCTCAACCGTGGCGTTGATTACGGAGGTCTCGTCGGGTCCCAGGGAGAGGCTGTATTTATCGAAGTAGACAGTTAAGCCCGAGGGGACGGTCCCGACGGACATTGTAATCGTGTCGTTGCCATTGCCCGTGTTCTTCACCATGACCCCATAGGTCGCCTTTGAGTCTGGGGAGATGTGCTGGGAGTAGCTCCCGGACGGAAACACTGAGAGATTGTAGACCTGATTGACCCTGACGATGATCGTGTAGTTGGAGCTGACCACAGTGTCCCGCACCGTTGCCCTGACCACAATATTGCTGTCTCCCACCGGCGCGTTCTTGCTGACCGATACGGTCATATTTACCTTTGCGCTGGCTCCGGCCCCGAGTTCCATGGACGACCGCTCGAGGGATGGTGTCAGGTAGGCCGGAAAGGACGGGAGGGTAAGGTCGATGGTGGACTGCCCGTTCCCCGAGTTCTTGACCTCTATAGTAAAGCCGGTCGTTCCACCAGGGTCGGAGGTATTAATGAATGGCGTGGCGGAAACGTATGTGCTGTTCACCTTGTTGACCACGGCGGTCAGGGTGATGTTCCGTGTGACGCTGGCGTTGGTTTCGGAGACGAAGTTCACCCGGAGCTGCATACTAGTCGGATAGGAGGCGTTGGCCGGGGCGTAGACCTGCACCGTGGCCTGGGCGACTGACTTCGGGCTGATCGGCCCGACGGAGCTGGTGTGGGTCTCGGTCCACCCCGGTGCCGGGGAAAGGAACTCTACGGACGCGATGTCGAAGGTATCGGCCTTGTTCCCCGTGTTGTTAACGTTGATGGTGAAAGTGGTCATTGAATCGGGACTGAGGTATCTGACAGGGTCGGTAGCGGAGAGGGAGACGCCCCAAACCTGTGTTACATTAACAATAATACTCGCCGTCTTGGCCGCGCCCCCGCCTTGTGAGTTGCCGGTGATCGTGTAGGGGAACTGCTTGGCCTCGGTCCCTGGGGGCACATAGACCGTTACTATGACGGTGCTGAAGGAAAATGGCTGGAGGGTGGCGGGGTTGGCGCTATAGGATATCGTGAGGCCATCGGGCTGCTCCCCGACCGGCGTAAGGTTGATGTAGTTCAGGCCGTTGCCCTGGGCCACTTGCGATACGTTTAGAGTGAAGGTCCCTGAACTCCCCGGGGCTATGTCCTTGTTGAAAGCGCCGTCAATGGACATGCCGAAGTTGTAGATCTGGGAGACCTTTGTGGTCGTAGAGACCTGTTTGGTCTGCTCCATTCCACCTGAGTCGTATTTTCCTATCACTACGATTGAGACACCTACATTGTCGGCGACAGCGGTGGCACAGACGCCAACGGTCAGATATACCGTGACAGTGTTTCCCACGGACACCGAGACCTGGCTCGAGGAGAGCTGGGAACTCCAGGTCGTGGGTGTGCCGGAAGTTGAGAGGTTGACGAGAGCGGTCGCATCTCCAGTGTTTGAGATGCTGATGTTGTAGGTGACGGAGCCGCCAGGAGTGGTCGTCTGGGTGCTCTCGTTCGCCACAGACATAGCGACCACTGGTCCTGCTGAGACTGTCGTCGGAACTACGAGCACGCTCGCAATCATCAGAAGGGCCGCAAGGGCCGCGCTCCGCTTCGAAATTCTGGGCTTCATACCGAACCCTCGGGATGAGAACCCCAGGCCTCCCATTTAAATCTTCCGGAATTCTAATTTTACTAAAAATTCATAAAAAGGCTTTTGGATAAAACGATTGTAAAACGGGTCGACAACAACCTTTTATAGATGGAGCTGAATTTATTAAAGGATGGAAGCGAAACTCTTTGCAATCAAGTTGGAGAAGAGAATTAAAGACGCCATGGATTTTATCGCAAGAGAAACCGGGGCCACGCTCACCAAGTTGTATTACAAACCCATTGAGGAAACCACGCATGAGATTCTTGGCAAGCTTCTCCTGAAGAAGCTGGAGGGCGTCGACATCGGAGAGAGGGTGATTCCTCTGGTTGTGGAGGAGTTCGTGCAGCTCCTGGAAAAAAAGGAAATCAAAGATGAGTTCCGGAGGATTTTCACTGGAATTCAGTTCGTGGAGAAGGAGTGGCTGGTATATGAGATGGACATGAAAGAGATTTATACCAGCATCGGAAGAGCCTACATCGACTCCGGCGGCCCGTTAGACAAAGTAGACAGGAAACTGGTCAAGGAAATATTCTTTGGGCATATGCTACAGCTCACATACAAACTGACGGCAATGGGTATGTTCAAGAGCCTTGACGACGAATGGCGGAGGAACGCCCACAGAATAGAGCGATTCCGGGATTGGCTCCTGAGAAAGCATGAGGAGCTCTACGGCCACGAGGTTGTCGAAGTGGAGGAGGTCTACGACGCCGAGGTGGTGGATGCGAAAAAAACGCTGAAGTGATTCTCTCTACCCCAGTAGCGCGGAATTTGCGCCTTGCATTCCTTTGGTGGGGAATTGCATGCTCGGGAAAGAACTAGGTGAGACTCATCAAAGCGCTTTCGAGCTTTCTTCTCGCCTCCTTGGTGAGTCTGGCGTGAATTCTGCTCAGCTTCAGTTCGATCACCCTGAGGTCGGTTTGCTCGTCGAGGAAGATGGCATAATAACAGTTCTCCCTGCCGATGTGGAGAATCGCCACCAGCTCCTCCTCCCCATGCTCCCTGTGCTCCATGCCGGAGCGAAGGTGAATTAGCCCTTGGAATTCTGTCGGTATCTTTCTAGCCCTATCTATCATCACCACGGTGGCCTTCTGGAACATGAGACAGTTATTCGCTCGAGATATTATGTTTTTTTCTCTGCCGTGGCTGTTTCCGGGCTCCGTTCTCCAGAATGCTGCTCGCAGGGGGGCTTTCCCTCGGCCAATAGAAGCCATTCAGCTGGCCTTTTGTGGCTAGATGTGATAAGTCACGCCGCCATTTGAAACAGCACTGTCGAGCTCACGGAGAGACTTTACCGGACCCGGGGCTTCTTCAACCTCAAGACCGCCCTCCCTTACAGGTCACGCAGGCTGCCCTTTTTGTACATTTTTCCAGTGGGTTTTCAATGGAACGCAGTACGCGCAACCTTTATCTGAGCCGAAAGCCTTCCATTCGCCCGGGAGAATGAGAAATGGCCGCACGTACGCTTCAGGAGGCCTATCAGGCATGCGGTGAGGATCTAAGCAACAAGGAGGCTTTTCTGAAGTACTACATCGCCAGAGAGAACGGGGCGTCGCTAGAGCTCATCCAAAGGATGCTGATGGACAAAAGGCCCGTGAAGGCCTTGCTCGCGGGCCAGAGGGGCGCGGGTAAGACAGTGGAACTGATGAGGGTGGTTCACGACACTGGCCCCTCGATGACCCCTCTTTATATCAGGATATCACCCCCCAGCCCCCAGCCATCTCCACAAGAGATTATGCTTCTACTAGCCCGAGGGATTTGCGAGCGCCTCGCCGAGAGCGGTGCCCCGCCGTCCGAGGCGTCTGTCCGGGGCTTCACGAGGTGGCTCAGGGAAACGATCCGGGGCCCACTGGAAGAGAGGACTGATCTGAAGGGGGCCGCGGATATGCTGGGTAGGGCCATGGAGAGGGCGAGAAACAAGGAGACGAGGACCGAACTCGTAGGCGCACTCGAGGGCGGCAGGGATGAGCTCGCAGGCAGGCTCACGGAGATGGTCAAAGATGCGGGGACCCGCAATGGCAAAGAACCCCTCCTGATTCTCGATGGAATCGACAATATGGAAAAGGGAGCGGCAGTTCAGTTCCTGCTGGAATCCGGCCTCATCAGGCTCGGCATAAAGGCCATCTCCACTATCCCCTTTGCGACACTTCACTCGCAGGATTACAGGAAACTCAGGCAGGCCTACGACATGATATCGGTTCAGGCCCCGGCCGAGCTCGCACCAGGAGCGCTCGCGCTCAGGGAGGGGTCCGCGCTGGAGCTCAGGGATATCGTCGACAAGCGTGCTGGCGAGGAGCTGTTCGAGCTACCCGCCCTCGACCTCCTGCTGCTCAACTCCGGCGGCAGCCCGGGGGAGCTTCTTAGGTTCACAGCGGCATCATGTCTCAGGGCGTCAATACAGGGCAGGAGCCGCATCACTGCGAGCGTCGTGGAGCGGGTGCTCGAGGACTACAGGCGGGAGATGAGGCGGCTCCTGAGCCCGGAGGAGTGGCAGAGGCTCGCACGGGTAAATCTCGAAAAGGGCTCGCCCGTGGACGCTGTGCTTGATTCGCTTCTGGACCTAGGCGCAGTAATCGAGTATTTCGGGAAGGGGGAGACCTTCATGGTCCACCCGGCTCTTCAGCCGCTCTTGAGAGAGAAGGGCACGGGCTGAGGTGCCGGAGCGCGTTGTCTCGCAATTCTTATTTATGGGATTGTTCATGCCCCCGCCAGAAAGGGGGATTCGCACGAAACGGATGAGGTGGAGAGAGAGCGCGGGAATTCTGATTCTGGCGGTCTTGGTTCTTGTGTGCACCGGTGCCTCATCATCTTTTGGAGCCGAACCGGTCGGGAGCTCCTATGTCGAGCTTCAGCTCAAGGTGAGGACCCCGGGTGGAGTAATTATAGTGGAGAACCCGGTCTCGGGGGACGACGTGGAGATTCACGCAATCATCCACAACACACTCCCCGATGCCGCCACGGTGAACGTTCATATCACAATCGATGGCAGTCCTGTCGAGGGTGGAAACCTCACGGGGAAAACGATTCCGGGGAAAAGCAAAAATGACTTCACGGTCAAATGGAAGGCCACGGAAGGAACTCACAGGATTGCCGTCAATGTCACAGGCGACATAACCGACAGCGCTACGCGTGATGTCGAGGTCTCGGTGCCGCCGGCTGCCTCGAGCTGTATTCTCGTCGTTCCGCTAGGCGGCTTCGCGGGACTCCTCTTCGCCGGCTTCCTGACTATTTGGGTGCTAAAGCAGGACACGGGCAGCAAGGAGATGAGGGCAGTCTCGGACGCTATAAAGGAGGGCGCGGAGGCCTTTCTCAAGACCCAGTACTCTACCATCTGGATGATTGCGGGGATAGTAGCAGTAATCCTCGCGCTCGCCATCGGCCTGGGCTCCGGGAATTGGATGGAGGGCGGAAAGACCGCGGGGGCGTTCGTGCTCGGCGCCCTTTGCTCCTCGATCGCGGGCTACATTGGGATGTTCGTCTCGATTCGCTCCAACATCAGAGCGGCAAGCGCCGCGAGAAGCAGTCTGAACCGGGCCCTCCAGATTGCGCTCAGGGGAGGGGCGGTATCGGGCTTTGCGGTCGTGGCAATGAGCCTGATTGGCGTCGCGGGAATTTATTATTTATACGGCATCGGCCAGGACCCGAGGCTCACGCCCCTGCTCATCGTTGGCTTCGGCTTCGGAGCTTCCTTCGTCGCTCTCTTTGCCCAGCTCGGCGGTGGCATCTACACAAAAGCGGCGGACGTCGGAGCCGACCTCGTGGGCAAGGTAGAGAAAGGTATCCCAGAGGACGATCCGCGCAATGCCGCGGTCATCGCGGACCTGGTCGGGGACAACGTCGGCGACTGCGCGGGCAGGGGGGCCGACCTATTTGAGTCAACGGCGGCGGAGAACATCGGGGCCATGGTGCTCGGTATCGCCCTCTATCCGATTCTAGGCATCAACGGCATCATGTTTCCGCTCGTCGCGCGCGCTTTCGGTCTTATAGGCACAATCATCGGCGTTTTTATCGTGAGCACAAGGGAGGATGGGGACCCCGTCGTTGCGCTCAACCGGGGTTACATCGTCACAACGATTCTGGCAATAGCAGGATTTTACATCGCTTGCTCCCAGATGCTCCACTCCAACTGGTACTTCGCGGCCGGTCTAACGGGCATCCTGACATCGTGGGCGTTTGTGTATATAACCCAATACTATACTGAATCAAAATACAGACCGGTCCAGGAAATTGCCAAGGCATCGAGAACTGGCCCCGCCACAACAATCCTCTCGGGCTTCTCCGTCGGGATGGAGTGCACCGGAATTCCCGTCGTAGTGGTTTCGATAGCCCTCTTCACGGCCTTCAAATTCGGTGAGTGGGGCGCGGGAGACCTTAGCATCAACCCATTAGCCGGCGGCTTCTATGGAACAGCGATAGCCACGATGGGCATGCTCTCCGTCTGTGCCTATATACTAGCCATGGACACCTTCGGCCCAATAGCCGACAACGCAGGCGGCATCGCCGAAATGTCACGCCAGCCCGAGGAGGTGCGGAGGAAGATAGACAGGCTCGACGCAGTGGGCAACACTACCAAGGCACTGACTAAAGGCTACGCGGTCGGCTCCGCCGCCCTAGCGGCCTTCTTGCTCTTCTCGGCCTACCTTGAGGCCTCCCACCTCACGCACATCGCCCTAGACAAGGTGGAGGTCTTTATCGGTGGAATGATGGGTGCGATGCTGATCTTCGTGTTCAGCGCCTATGCCATCCGGGCCGTGGGCAAGGCCGCCTCATCGGTGATCGTGGAGGTCAGGAGACAGTTCCGGGAGAAGCCGGGAATAATGACCTATGAAGAAAAGCCGGATTACGGGAGGGCGGTCAGTATCGTGACCAAGAGCGCGCTCAAAGAGATGATAGTGCCGGGCTTGCTCGCGGTTATTGTTCCGGTTCTGGTGGGCTTCTTCCTCAGGGCGGAGGCGCTCGGGGCCACCCTGATGGTCGGCACAATCGTGGGGTTCATACTCGCCATGGTGCTCAACAACGGAGGCGGGGCCTGGGACAACGCTAAGAAGTTCGTTGAGGAGTTCGGGAAAATTCGGGCGAAGGACCTGCGCGAGAACAAGGACATACTAAAGGGCGTGAGGGAGCGTGCCCCCGAGATATACAACGACCTCGTCAAGAGGGCTGAGGAGTCAGAGGACGACGCGATAATATTTGGGAAGACCAGCGAGATGCACAAAGCAGCGGTCGTCGGTGACACGGTCGGGGACCCGTTCAAGGATACCGCCGGCCCCTCGCTACACGTTCTCATAAAGCTCTTGAGCACCATCACGCTGGTGCTCGCGCCGCTCTTCGTTGGAACGCTATAGACCAATGCGAGGGCACGTGGCGGCCTCAGGCGTATCCCGGCGGCGGCGCCCCCTTCCCGACACCCCTCCCCTTTTTATCCTTGCATTCCGACCCCTTTCGCTTCCCCAGAAGCGCGAGCGGCCTCACGAAGACCTCGTCTGGGAGAATGTCCAGCTCGACGAGGCCCCTCGAGGCCATTCTCCTGAGCTCCATCATCAGCCTCCGCTCCGACAGACCGAGCTCTCGCGCCAGCGCCGCGGCCGTGGCTGGGTAGCGCTGCAGAGCAAGCTCGAGAATTCTCTCCTCCAGGCTCCCCCTTAGAACTGACGTCATTTCCGGCCCACCGATTCCCCGCTCCACCTCTCACTGAGAGCTGCTCCTCTTCTCCCTCCCCTCCTCAGCAAGCTCGGCTATGCGCTCCACCGTTCTCCGATAGCTCTTCATCACCGATTTCGCGTACCACTCCGTCACGTTCCACGCCTTAGAGAGGTTACCCCTTCGAATTCTGAAGCGCCTCTTCTGGAGCGCCGCTCCAGCGTCCTCCGGCGTGCTCTCCCCGGGGAGGCTCCGCTCGAGTACCCCGAGCTGGCCGAGCCTGCGGAGGTAACGGTAGACCGTGGGTTTCGTGGTCTCGAGCGTGGTGGAGAGCTCGTCAATTGTCCAGCCCGCCTCCGGCCGCTTAAGAAGACACTCCACAAGGAGGCGGAAGGGTATGCTGCGCTTCGCCCTCTTCAGGTCCATTGGCCCTATATCCGAGAGATAGTCCGCCGCGGTGAGGAGTTCGACCGCAAGCTTGTCCCACCTATCGCTGAAGTTGAAGCGGTGGTTGACGACCCTGATGCGGAACTCCCTCTCTGCCCCCGCCGAGACCGAATTCCGGGAGGGCTCGGCCTCGTCCCTCTTCCTCTCCGTCCCGACCGAGGCCTGAATAATGTCCACCACTCTGCGGTAAGATGCCATCGAGAGCTCCACATTCACCTCGGTGAACCTCCAGGCTCGCCTGAGGTCGTGGTAGCGAAGGAAGTAGCCCTTCCGGGAGAGGTCGCCCTCTAGGCTGCCTTGCCCCAAGAGGTCGAGGGCGGCGAGCTTGTCGAGATGGCGGTAGACGGTTGGGATTGAGGTCCCAAGGGCGCGCGCGAGCTCTCCGACGCTCCAGGCCTTTTCTGGGTTTCCTAGGAAACAATCCACAAAGAGCCTGTAGGGGATACTCTCGAGCGCATCGGACGCCCCGGTGCGAGTGTCGTAGCCGGGCGGGAGGTAGCCGATGAGCCGGAGAAATCGAAGAGCGACACGCTCAAGCTCCGGCTCCTCCGCTCCGGTGGGCCTGGAGTCAAGGATTATCTCAAAGGTCATTCCAGTGCTCCCCGCGGGTCCGATGCAGCATGTCGCTGCAGGTTATTATGTTTTTTCTGCGCAACCACGTGTATATGCGAACTGGGCGCCAGGCTCGGTTCCGAACTCCTCCGGGCTGTTTGCTATCGAGAGCGTTGCCATACCGCCGGTTCATTGAGAGCGCTCGGGGCCCGCGCGGCGCGAGGAGCGGGGCTACTTCAGAATCGCCTTCGTGACCGCGAACTCCCCGCCCTCCACGAGAAGGGTGAAGTAGCCGGGGGCATGCTTCGTGCCCCTCATCTTCACGACCCGAATTCTCCTTTGGACGTCTATGTCGCTCACTTCTGCCAGCTTAAGGTGGATGATGCCGTCGGCCAGAAAACCCTCGTCGAACTTACTGTACCTGCTCGAGTCGGGAGACATCTCCGAAATCAGGAAAACCGTGCAGTCCAGCTGCCTCAGTGACTCGAAGAAGGTGAACATCTCGTTGCGGGATATGGAGCGCTCGAACAGCAGCTCGTAGGCGTCGAGTGAGTCAAGGACCAGAAGGTCCAGACCTCCCCTCTCCTTCGCCTCTTGGACAAGTCCCTTGACGACTCTGGCCCAGTTCTCTCTATCGGACTCAATCCCCGCCTTGGCCATCTCTGCCCGAATGGTACCCAAGTCTATGACGCTCATCCTCTCCTCGAGCCCCGCCAGACCCATCCCCATTCGTTCCATTTGGGCCCTCAGAGAGCGCTCGCTCTGCTCGAGAGATAGGTAGATGCTCCGGCTCCCAGCTTCTCGCGCGTTGCGCCAGAGGATGCTCCAGCTCAGGGAGGACTTCATTGTTCCCGGCGTGCCGCAGACCAGGACGACGTGCCCCCGTGGAATTCCACCCTCCATCTGCTCATCGAGCCCTCTGACGAACGTCCGGACACGACCACTGCTATCTTCCATCACCACCACCCCCTGAGGGAGCCGGGATGAGTCAACGACCTGCATCTTATTTAACAGTTTTGGGGGGGTCCATGCCAGGGGCCGGCTGTCGAATCCCGAAATAACTTCCTCTCGGCAAATATAAGAGCCCTAAAACCATATCAATACATACGGAAGCTCACAAGGAGAAAGCTCAGATGGCTCATCAGGGAGATGGAAAAGGGTGAGGCCTCTGCATCTCAACTTGCAAGGATACAGAAGATATCGGAACGGTGGGTATGGGAGCTCTACCGCGGTATAGGGAGAGGGGCGAATATCCATATCCTAAAAAGCCCGGGGCATCCCCTAAGTTAATCACCGATGAAGAGAGGGAATATGTAATGAGGGCAAGAGATATAAAAATGCCACCGCTCAGAATAGTCTAAGAGCCCTCAAAAAGGCTGTGGCGTCTTATGGCAAGCCCAGGCAGCTCCTGACCGACCATGGAACACAATTCCCATTCTCAATCCAACAGGAAAGTGGAGAAGGCGGCGGGAGCTATTATGAAGCTCATCCGGCATTTCGAAGGGCTTGAGAGGGCATTAAGCTGCTATAACTACAGAAGGCAGCACTGGAGCAAGAAGCGCAAGGAGTGCGATGTGGCCTGCAAAGAGAAGGGCATTCATCAGGGAGAACATCAAGATGGTTGCCAGATATGCCCCTGCCTATCTATTGGAAGAGGGATTCACGGTAGAGAGGGGGTCCGGGACATGAACTCAAATCAACGAGAGGAACTTAATTCAGGACTCCACATGCGGAAAACCGACCGGCCTCCGCCGTTGCCTCATGATACTTGATAACGGGCCCGGGATGGCATCCGCCCGCGGCCCCCCGGCCGAGGCCCTCTCCCCTCAACAAACCGGCCCCGGCCCCGCGCCCGCCCCCAGCGCCGTCTGGACGGTGTCGCGCCCACTAAGAATTCTGTCCAGCCTCTCCTCATCATACCCGAAGGGCAGGAGAAGCTCCTCGGCGGCCCTGAGGAGGAGGCGGAGGTAGTCCCCCCTGTGGTAGCTCTCCGTCCCGCGCAGGGTCTCCACGGGCACGGCTTCTCCCCTCCCCCCGCCCCCGTCCACCAGAACGTACCTCACAGCCTCCCCCGGCGGGACGCTGACGCCCGCTCTCCTCAGCGCGGCGAGCGCGGCGCGTGTCTCGTTGAACTGGACATAATCCTCGAGGGCCCTCGAGACCCTTCTGGTCAGCACGAGCTCCTCGAGCGCGCAGCCGCCGTCCAGAACCCTCCGCGCAAACTCCCTCACGACATCCAGCGCATCCGGAATTCGCCGCATGAAGCCGGCCGCGTCCTCACCCTTTGCCAGGGCCTCCAGCATCCCCGCCTGGAGGGCGCGGACCAGCGACGGGCTGTCGTGCCTGCGCGCCGCGACGCCGCGCAGCTTCAGCTCCCCGCTCTCGAACAGACCGTAGTAGCGGTTCAGGGCCCCGGCCCCGGTCCCCTTGGAGGGCAGGAAGACCAGCCACCTGTACACGCCTTCTTCCGAGAGGGGAATTCCCGAGGCCCGGGATATCTCTTCAATAAGACCAGCCCTCTCCTCCAGGGGCCCCCTCAGCCAGAGCGCGTCCACTATGCCGTGCAGGACCTCGAAGCCCCTCCTCTCCGCGATTCTGGCGCTCTCGAGCAGAATCTCCCGGCCGTGGGCGTTGATCGCCTCGTGGCACTCGATTCTCCCGAAGGGGGCGTTGCGGTAGCCCGTGTAGCCGAAGCACGTCACGAGCAGGGGCTTGAGGCACCTCGCCCTCCTGTCCCACCTGTCGCCCGGCCTCCTCCTCAGCGCCTTCAGCTCCAGCCTCCGCCTGACCAGCGGCTCGAGAATTCTGGGTATGATGCCCCTCCTCCTAGCGCACGTCCAGTAGCCCAGCCCGGGAACGGGGAGGCCGCCGCACCCCCCGGCGCGTCCGGAGGCGTGGGGCCCCCGCCCTCCGGTATCCACACGCGCGTCAGGAGGCCGCGATGACCCGCCCGAGCGCCTTCGCGAGCCCGGTTCTCCAGCATCCATGCGCGCGTCAGAAGCCGCGTTCCCGGATGGAGGTCCTCTCCCCCCGGCTCCTCCGGGGCCTCCGGTCCCGGCCCTCTGGCGGAGCTCATCCCGCCCACCCGGAGCGCGGGCCCCGGTCCGCGCTCCTCCCCCTTCTCTCCCTCCGGCACTCCCGGCCCCGGCCTCCGGGGGTGGCTCGCTTCTCCCGCTCCCTCCGGACCACGCGCCCCCGGCCCCCCGGCGTGGCTCATCGCCCCCGGCGCCGGGCCGGTCCCCTCCACCCCTCTCCTCCCCATCTCCACCCCATTGCGGCCGGCAGCAGGGGCAGTTGACGGTCTCGGGGCTTATGTTGTGCAGGACCATTATGTGCGGGTACATCGAGGCGAAGTCAACCTCCAGAACCCTCCCGTGCAGGCCGACCGCGGGCTCGAATATGAAGCCGCCCCTGTCCGCCGAGAGGAGGGTCCTCATGCTCTTGAAGTCCTCCGGGAGGTTCTTCTTCCACGCCACCAGCCCTCCCTCGGAGAGCACTAGGTTGACCTCCATCGCGCTTATGGCGGTCCCCGGCGAGGAGCGGGCCATCCTCTGGAGGGGGATGCCCGAGAGCCTCGAGAGCTCCACGACGCCCTCGAGCCCGCCCTCCTGATATAGAAACGACGAGCGCCGGTCGATGTGGAGCCGGCCGCGCAGGTGGTAGGAGGCTGGCCTGTGCAGAATTCGGCCGTAGGTGAAGTAGCTCTTCTCCCCCCTCTCCGGTCGGCGGGGCCCGGGCTCGCGCCCGAGCTGGAAGCCCTCCAGACCGGCGAGGCGGGCGCGGTGGTAGAGGTAGGGGATGTCGAAGGAGTCGCCGCCGTCGGTGAGAATAACGTCCGGGTCCAGCCTGCGGACGAGCGCTGCCAGCTCCCTCAGAGCCCCCTCCTCGCCCCCCGAGATTCTCTCCCCGCCGAGCTCCACTGCCTCCAGCGGGTCGCTGAAGGAGGGCAGGAGGCCGCTCTTCCTCACCCGGACCCGGAGCCATGCAACGCGCAGGGGCGGGAGCGGGTAGTGCACCGACAGCCTGTTGTCCAGCAGCTCCCAGCCTCCAAGGTACCTCACCCTAGCCATCGGGAAGAGGCCCTGTTCGAGAAGAAAGCGCTGGCCCAGCTCCACGTCCAGATTGTAGAAGCGGAGGCGGCCGTAGCCGCCGAAGAAGTCCGCGGCGCGGGCGGCGCGCATGTGCAGGCCAAGCACCCGGGGGACCACCCGGAGCACCTTGTGCAGCCTCTCGCTCCCGATTCCTATCCGGCGGCTGGTCAGCTCGCAGTCGTAGAGGCCCGCGTCCAGAAAGCGCCACCTCGCTCTCTCGAGCTCCGAGGGTGGGCCGTGGATATAGAAATCGGGAAGGTAGCGGAAGGCGAGCCTCCTAGCCCCCCCCGGCCCGGCGAGCCAGACCACCATCCTGCCGGTCCGGTGGTCGGGGAAGGCGTCGAGGACGAAGGAGCCCTCGCCTCGCGCGGGCTCCGCTCCCTCACCGGCAGGCACCGCCGGGCGCTTCCCAGGAGCTACCTCCGCCGTCAGGCTCCACCCCTCCCTCCCTCGCCGGAGGAACGGCCGCGCCCCCCGCCGTCTCTCCCCTCCAGCCCGCGGGGTTAATATCACCGATGGGGGGAGGGGAGTGAATGTGGGGGCCCGGCACTCGAATGAGCCGGAGGCGCTCCGGGCGGTGGAATTCGCTGGGCGCGGAAGCCCCATCGCCGTTACGAAAAGTAAATTACAGGGCAGGCTCATGGGCCGGGAGGGGGAGTGAGATGGAGAACAAGTACGTGTACCTTTTCTCCGAGGGCGACCCGGAGAACAAGAAGCTCCTCGGCGGAAAGGGCGCGGGCCTCTGTGCGATGACTAGGCTAGGCCTCCCTGTCCCGCCGGGCTTCGTCATCACCACGCAGGCCTGCGTCGAGTACTTCGACAATGGAGAGAGGTTCCCGGAGGAGCTGATGGGCCAGGTCAGGACCGCGATGGCCTCGGTGGAGAGGGAGATGGGCAAGCGCTTCGGCGACCCAGCCAACCCGCTCCTCGTGTCCGTCAGGAGCGGGGCCGCGATATCGATGCCGGGAATGATGGACACGATTCTCAACCTGGGCCTCAACGACGAGACCGTCGTCGGCCTGGCTAAAAAGAGCGGGAACGAGAGATTCGCCTGGGACTCCTACAGGCGCTTCATATCGCTCTTCGGCTCCATCGCGCTGGGCATAGACGCGGATCAGTTCCACCGCGCCATGGAGACGATGAAGAAGGACAGAAAGGCAAAGTACGACACCGACCTCACCACCGAGGACCTGAGGGAGCTGGTGAACGTCTACAAGCTGATTGTGAGGGGGAACTACGGCCGCCCGATACCCTCCGACCCCTATGAGCAGCTCGCGCTGGCGATAAGGGCGGTCTTTGCCTCATGGAACGGGAAGAGGTGCGTGGACTATAGGAGGGAGTTCAAGATAACCCTTGAAATGGCCAACGGGACCGCCGCCAATGTTCAGGCGATGGTCTTCGGCAACCTGGGCCCGCGATCCGCCACGGGCGTCGCCTTCACCCGGGACCCAGGGACGGGCGAGAACGTCTTCTTCGGCGACTACCTGATGTCCGCCCAGGGCGAGGACATCGTCGCTGGAATTCGAACCCCTAGGCCGATTGCGGAGCTGAAGCACCAAATGCCCGAGGTCTACGAGCAGCTCCTGAAGGTCAGGGAGACTCTGGAGAAGCACTTCAAGGAGGTCCAGGACATCGAGTTCACGGTGGAGGAGGGAAAGCTCTGGATGCTCCAGACCCGCAACGCCAAGATGAACGCCGCCGCCGCGGTCCGGACCTCCGTGGACATGGTCAGGGACGGTGTGCTCACGAAGGAGGAGGCGATTCTCAGGCTCCAGCCCGCCCAGCTCGTGCAGCTGATGTACAGGCAGATTGATCCGAAGTTCAGCGAGCCGCCCATAGCGACCGGAATCGGGGCGTCGCCCGGTGCCGCCTCTGGGAGGGTGGTCTTCACCGCGGACGACGCGGAGAGGGAGGGTAAGGCCGGGAAGAAGGTTATTCTCCTCAGGGAGCAGACCAAGCCCGAGGACGTCCACGGCTTCTTCCACGCCCAGGGAATTCTTACAGCGGTGGGCGGAAAGACCAGCCACGCCGCGGTCGTGGCGCGAAGCATCGGCAAGCCCTGTGTCTCCGGCTGCGGGGACATCAGAATCAACCATCTGGAGAAGTCCGCCTACATAAAGGACCACAAGATTGAGGAGGGGACCGTCCTGACTATAGACGGGGGAACGGGTAGGGTGTGGCTCGGGGAGGTCCCGATGAGGGAGCCCGAAATGTCGGAGGAGTTCAATTTGGTTCTCTCTTGGGCCGACGAGTTTAGGAGGCTGAGGGTTCTGGCCAACGCCGACACTCCCCATGACGCCCGGACCGCCAGAAGGTTCGGCGCGGAGGGCATCGGTCTCTGCAGGACGGAGAGGATGTTCAACGCGCCCGACCGCCTCCCCATATTCCAAGAGCTCATTCTGTCAGAAAAGAAAGAGGAGAGGGCGGCGCTGCTCGCGCGCCTCTTGCCCCTCCAGAAGCAGGATTTCAAGGCGATATTCAGGGTGATGGAGGGCCTGCCCGTCACCGTCCGCCTCTTGGACCCGCCCCTCCACGAGTTCCTCCCGTCAGAGGAGGAGATTCAGTGCGACATCAGGAACATCGAGAAGTTCAGGTCGGTCATCGAGGACCTGAACAACCTGCCCGGCATAATCAGGGCGCTCGACCCCCAGCTCGAGAGCGTCCTGGCGATGGACGGGACGATGGTGAAGAATCTGGCCAAGCTCAGGTCCTTCGGGCTGGACAAAAGGGCGATCGAGAAGAAGCTCGAGACGTTGAGGAAGGTCAGGGCGCTCAGGGAGGTCAACCCTATGCTCGGGCACAGGGGCGTCAGGCTCGGGATCACCTACCCCGACATCTATGAAATGCAGATACAGGCCATTCTCGAGGCCGCTGGGGAGCTCATCAAGGACAAAGTGGACGTGAGGGTCGAGATAATGGTCCCTCAGGTCTGCACCGCGCAGGAGCTGAAGTGGGTGCAGGGGATAATAAAGAAGGTGGAGCAGAGGGTCACCGAGAGGCTCGGCGTCACTGTCCCGTACAAGCTCGGGACGATGATCGAGGTGGTGAGGGCGTGCATGAGGGCCGGGAGGCTCGCCGAGATGGCCGAGTTCTTCTCGTTCGGCACGAACGACCTGACTCAGGCGACCTTCAGCTTCTCCCGCGAGGACGCGGAGAACAAATTCCTCCCGCTCTACAACGAGCGCAGAATTCTGCAGGACAACCCCTTCGAGATTCTGGACGTGAAGGGCGTGGGGAGGCTAATGATGATCACCGTCGAGTGGGGCAGGAAGACCCGCCCGGACCTGAAGCTCGGCATCTGCGGGGAGCACGGGGGCGAGCCTCAGGCGATAGAGTTCTGCCACATCATCAATCTGGACTACGTGAGCTGCTCGCCCTACCGCGTGCCGATAGCCAGGCTCGCGGCCGCGCAGGCGGCGCTCAAAGAGAAGAGAGGGGTTCTGAAGCCGCCGAAGTGAGGGCCCGGCGCGCGACCGGAGGGCCCCGTTGCGATCCCGCCCGGGCCCGCGCTGTCCCGGCCGGTCCGGGCAGACGGTCACCACTCACAGGATCTCGATGTGGCCCCGGAGGGTGGAGAAACGAGGCGTCGTCGGTGATCTGTCGCCCCTCACAGAATCTCGAGATGGCCCCTCCCCCGCAGGTACATCACCCTCAGCCCGGCCCCCCTTGCCCTCTTTCTGAGCGAGGCGTCGTTGGTCAGGAGCACCGCGCCGATCCTGAGGGCCGCGCTCAGAACAGCCTCGTCCCCCCCGCCCTCCGCTTCTACAACTCTATAGCGCTTCGCGAGTTCGAGCGCCGCCCTCGCCTCGGGACGCTTTTTCGAGGCGCTGAGGGCGCGGAGCTCCTCGACCACCGAGGAGGGCACGACCGCCTTGCATCCCGGGAGGACTCGCTGGAGCTCTGCGTCAAGATTGATCGAAAACTGGAAGGGCATCATGAGCGCGTTGGCGTCTAGCACGACGAGAGGCCCTCCCCCCTCCCTCACCATTTTTGTCTTCCACCTCTGAATTCGCTCCTCCCCGCCGCCCTCGCCGGTCACTCCCTCCCCCTCCGGCCCGCTACTGAATCTCCCCGTATCCAATCAGCCGCCACCTGCCCCCGACCTTCCGGCTGAGCGCGACCCTCTGGCCCTTCTCGGCGCACACAGGGAGCTTGAGGGAGAATGTGCAGATGTCGCCGTGGCAGGCCGTCACCACCCCGACCGTCGTTGCCACGCCCACGTTGAGCATCAGGGGCTCCTTGGTCTTGATTTCCTTGACCTCCGCCGCCTCCTGCGTGCCGACCATTCTCTCGAGAAGATGGGTTTTAAGGACCAGAGTGTCCCAGACGGGTGGTAGGGTCCCGGGCGCCCCGAGCATGTTGCCCACGAGTGCGTCGGACTTCGTGAAAAAGGGGTCTAGCTCCGTTCCTATCCCCACAAGCCCGCCGGGTGCGGCGCTCTTCACCTCCCTTCCTCCTGAGACGAGGGAGACAACCCTCGTTCGTATCGGCTCCCAGTGCGGCTTCTTGTCGGCCGTCCTAAGGCCGGGCCGAATCTCTACTTCCTCGCCGACGCTCAGGGTCCCTTGGATAATCGACCCGCCCACCACTCCGCCTTTAAGTTCCCTGGGCCTTGTACCGGGAAGGTTGACGTCGAACGACCTCGCGATGTACATTCTCGAGGGCTTATCGGGGTCCAGCCTAGGAGTCGGTATGGTTTTCTCTATCGCCTGAATCAAGATGTCCAGGTTTGCGTCGTGGTGTGCGGAGACTGGCACGATGGGTGCGCCCTCCGCAACCGTTCCCTTGCAGAACTCCTCAATCTCACGATAGTTCTGTACGGCCTGTTCCTCGCTGACGATGTCTATCTTGTTCTGCACGACGATAATGTTCTTTATGCCCACGATGTCCAGCGCCATCAGGTGCTCGCGGGTCTGGGGCTGTGGACAGGGCTCGTTGGCCGCTATCAGGAGGAGCGCGCCGTTCATCAGGGCCGCGCCCGATAGCATTGTCGCCATCAGGGTCTCGTGGCCGGGAGAGTCGACGAAGGACACGGAGCGCAGGAGCTCCGTTTTCGAGTTGCAAACGGGGCACTCCTCTTTGGTCGAGAAGCACTCCGGCTCGCCGCACTTGGGGCATCTGTAGAAGGCGGCGTCGGCGTAGCCGAGCTTGATGCTTATGCCCCTCTTTATCTCCTCGGAGTGCCTATCGGTCCACTCGCCCGTGAGGGCCTTCGTGAGGGTGGTCTTGCCATGGTCGACGTGGCCGACCATCCCGATGTTGACCACAGGCTGAGTCGGAACCTTCATCCTTCGCTCCCTTCTGCTCAGGCCTTCTTCGCTTGGGGCTGGGCCTGATCTCCCTTCGCCTTCAGTGCATCCTCGATCGGCTTGGAGCCGTGGGCAGAGATTCTCAGATTGATCTGCACGATTTCGGGAGAGATTGTGTTTCCCCTAAAATGCCTTCTCCGGCGGACGCCGGGCTCGCCCATCCTGTAGCCGGTGCTCCTGCTCACCAGAACCTCCCGCCTCCTTGGTCCCGGAAGGTCCTTCCTCATTGGGAACCCGTCCTTGTCGCTCCCGCCCCTGACAACGAGCTTGTAGCCCGGGAGGCCCACGAAGATTCCGTCGAACTCATCGCCTATTTTTTTTCCGATCAGGGAGTTGGCGTGGTGTCCAGAGACCACTGTCTGGTACGACTTCCCCGTCTTCGGGTCGGATATCACAGCCGTGAACTGTACCATCTCATCCCTCTCAGGGAGGGCACCATACAGTCAGGTAGAATATATTATTTTTGCTGACTGGCGAGGGCGGTGCGCGAGAGGCATCAGATTCAGCGTAGCGGTCTCGCTCCGCGCCACCACGCCTATTCGTAGAGCTAAACGGAAAAATCAAAGGGGGAGGGGCTGGGCATCGCCTAGACCCTCAGCCGCCCTCCGGTTTTCTCGGCTTCTCTGGGGTCTCTCCCCTGGGGGCGGCTTCGGTAGTTCCGGCGCCCGGCTCTAGCTCCGCTGGTTCGGCCTCAGGTAGGGGCTCTGCGGAGGGGGGGACCGGCTCCGCTTCGGTGACCGGTTCCGGCTGAGCGGCTGGTGTGCCCTCCGGTGACTCCATCTCTTCTCTAGGGGACGGCTCGGGCGCTCCGGCAGTTTCGGGAGAGGGCCCAGTCTCCGCCGGTGAAGCCTCCTCTCCGCCGGATTCCAACGTCGCGCCAGCGCTCAGCCAGAGCGGCTGTGGGGCCGATTCACCGGCCGGGCGGCTCGAGGCCTCCCCTGCCTCCTCCTCCGACCTCACGCGGGAAGCGCTCACTGCAAAATACTCGTACTCGCGCGAGGGCCCCTTGGGAGCGACCTCTTCCTTTGTGTACCTCTTGTTGCACCGGGAGCAGAAGTACTGGCCGCTGAAGACCTCGTAGGAGACGCTGAAGCCATCCACGGGGCACCTAGGCCTTCCACCGCTGACCCATCCGGCGGGCGGGGGGTTGACCCAGCCTCCGGCCTCGGGATGGGGCTGGCCATAAATTCTCTCGAATTCGGCCCACTCTCTGAGCTTTTCCGGTGGTGCGGGCTTGGCCTTAGGATACGACTCCGTTCCCATACTGCCGGAGAGCGGGGCGGGCTGGGGCGGCGCTACGGGCGTGAGGGAGGGAGGGACACCAGCCCCGCCTCCCGGTGGTGGCGATGGCTGCGTGGGCGTGGAGGGTGGGGAAGGCTCTGCCTTCTTTTTTTTCCACAGGAACAGGCCTGCGCAGCTCGGGATGACAATCCATGTGGATTTAGCCCTACTTTTAACCATCCTCTCCCTCCAGCGTCGATGCATAGGCAGATATGCTTTACCCCTCTATAATCCTTTTCTTACGCCCCTCCCCTATATTTCCTCTACTACGAGAGAAATCCGGGGGAAAGAGACCTCGCCACACGCAATAGGCTGCTGAGCTGGACGGGAGAAGAGCGGGACTTCCTTGAGGCCGCATCCGCGGCCCGCGCCACAAAACTCTCAGAGCTCTGCGCCCTCGCTCCCTAGAAGATTACGCGGCCTATACTCGATTTCTTTTCTGCAGAAGGGGCAGTAGGGCAGCTCGTTGGCGATTTCGTAGTCCATGAATGCAACCCGACTCCTCTCTCTGCAGTTCAGCATGAAGCCCTGATTTGGCCCGGGGCTTCCTACCCACCTATGCACCAGCTCCCTCTCGCTCCTCATCACGGAACCGCACTCCGGACATGTTGCGGCAATCTCCCTCTCGACCCTCCCGCATCCCGCGCAGACAAACGTCTCCTCACCCCCTTCGAACTGTCTCAACTCTCTTCCCCGCGCCCGGGCCCTCCTCCTGGTTCCGGGGTTGCTCGGGGCTGAAATTCAATGAGACCCCTCCCCGTCGCTCCATCTGTAAAGGCGAGCCTGCCCAAGTCTCGGCTGGCCATTGATTAAAGAGAGCTCGCAAGAGAGCTCGCGAGCGCGCCCACCCCTCTCGCCCGCTGGGCCCCCTTTCCTCGCGCGAATCGCCGCCCTGAGGTCCTCCTCAAGAATGATGTAACTGTCGCGAATTCTCTCCCTGAGCCCGGGGGGCGCAGAGGAGAGGCTCGTCCCGAGCTCTCGGGCCCTTCTCTGTAGTGCGCGTAGCTTCGCCGCCCTGGCAGCAGCGGCGATGTCAGCGGGCATGAGCCCCCGCGCCTCCGACGCGAGCGAGGCGAAGGACACTCTCTCAAAATCGCAGACGAGGTATCTCCCGACGACGTTCTGGATTAGCAGCCGCTCGAGCTCTTCCTCGCTCGGCGGGTCAAAGCGAACGACTGTGAGCCTGCTCCTCAGCACCGAGTCCAATACCGACGCCGAGGGGGCGGTGGCGACAGGAAGAACTGGGCGCCGGCTCGCGCCCAAGGCCTCGAGCTTTCTCGGGCCAGTGAGGAGGGCGGCCAGGGCGAGAATTACGTCCTGGTCCGGGCTGCCTCCGGCCCCGCGGTCCTCATAGAGCGCACCCGGCTCGCCTCCGAGCCCTCCACAAGCTGACGGGAGCGGCAACTCACGGGTCTCGCTCCTACGCAGCCCTTTCGAGCCCCGACCCTCGCGTAGGTCGGCGGAGCTCGGGAATACGACCATTGCCGGTGCCCCACCCCTTTCCGCCTCCTCTCTGGCCGCAGAGAGAGCCGCGATGATTTTGCTCTCCGTCTCTCCGGCCCAGCGCGAATAGAGCTGGTGGCAGGGCACCATCTTGAATATTAGGCCGAGCCCGCCCGCGATGGAGCGGAGCAGGGCCAGTTTGTCCACCTCTGGAGGACCCACCGCCAGAATCAGCTCGCTATTGTCGATTAGCTCTCCCGGACGGGAGAAGCACCTCAGAAGGAAGGGCGCTAGGAGGCGTTCGAGCGAGGCGGTGGAGAGGCCCTCGAGGCCAGGGAATCTTGGTGACCCGGGGCTCCACTCCGGAACCCCGCGCTCCTTTAGAAAGCGCCTCGCCTTCGTCATGTAGTCTTCTGGATGTGGAGTCGGCTCTGCGGGGTGGGGTGCGCCGGGGAAAAGCGCGACGACGGGCGGCTGTACTGTCCCAGAGGGAATGGCTGTGGTGTCGCCCGGACAGGCCGGCAGGTACCTCTCCAGACGGGCGCTCCCGGACCTCGGGTCCCTGAGCAGCGCCAGGCTAAGCTGCTCTTTCTGGCATAGCTCGAGCCTCTGAATCGAGCGCTCGACCTCGGAACCCCCTAGACCGCCACTTGGAAGGAGCGTGACCGCCTTCCAGAGCAGGTGGGCAGAAACGGGGTGGCGCACGGCGCGAGCGGCCAGAAGAGCGTGGTAGTACAAGGAGTCCCTCATGTCGCTCGTGTGGAGGCGGTATAGCTCCTCCCCGAGGCCCTCGAGTCCGAGCTCTCCTTTCCCGAAGCGCTCCAGTACCCTCTGGAGATGCGGCGCTATGTCCGCATGAAAGGGACTCAGGCCGTGTATTCTAAAGCCCCTTCCATGGAGCCTGATGGGCGGGTGCTGTGGAAAGAGCCCAAGGAGATGCAGAATCGTCACTCTGTTCTCTTTTAGAATTCCGGAGTAGATCTCGGGCGGGGTGCTCCTGTCGCCAAGGAGGGCCCTCTCCATTCCGCCAATCACTAGCGCCCATCCGAGGTCCGGACCGCTCTCCTTGAGTCCCTGGAATATCTTGATGAATCCGGGATGCCCGTACCAGCTCTCAAGAGACGAGAAGTTGATGTAGGAAAGGGCGCGGGCTATTTTCAGAACTCGCGCCTCATCCCTCTCCCCCTCCATGCCCGCGCCCCCTCGCCGCCAGCGATGTAGGTTGGTGGTTCAGACTCAGTCCCAGCCCTCCTGTAGAGTCTCGCTCCGGCCCCGGGCCGATGGGCCGCACCAACCTTTTCCCCCCAAAATACAATGGCCCGATTTCACCTGCCGCCGCACCGCCGTGCATCAGTGTGCCGCACTCTAGGCCTCCGGTCTGAGCCGCCGCGCGTATTGATTTGCGCACGGGGCGCCGGGAGGGCCCTGCCCATCACCGCTCATCTGTTACATCGAATTTAATTTTTTCTATCTCTCGCCTCTCCCTCTCCAGAAAAAATCTCTTCGCATACAGGAGCGCGAGCGCGGCGAGCAGGAGCATCGGGCCCCCCGGGGCCGGCGAGCTCGAAGAGGGTGGAGGTGCGACCGCGAACGAGACCGAGGCATCCACGGTCGAGTTTCCGTCACTGACCAAGACTGTGAGCGTGTGCCTTCCCTCCTTGAATCCTCCCAGCTCCAGCAGCTCGCCCGTTCCCAGCACCCTCCCGCTTTCCTTCCAGACAAAGGTGAGCGCGTCCCCGTCCGGGTCGGTCGCGCAGGCCCTGAGAACAACCTTCCTCCCCTTCTGAATTCTGGCTCCCTCCGCGGGTGAGAGAACCCGGACGTTCTGGGGTGGCCTGTTTACGTTCAGGACGGTGACTCTCCAATCCGCTTCAGCCTCCAGCTCGCCGTCCGAGACCCTTATGCGCAGGTCGTGGACGCCAGCGGAGTCGAAGGTGGGCGTGAGATTGAACGAGGGCCCCTCGCCCACAACTGCGCCGTCAAGGAACCAAAGATACTGGAGGGCGGGAGAGTCAGCGTCCATGGCGACCGCGTGGAATTCTAGAGTGGAGTTCTCGGGCAGCGACACGCTTCTCTCGACGGGATAGCTTGCCAGAATTACGGGCGGGTCATTGACAGGAACAACAGAGAGCTCCACCTCCTCTTCTGCGCTCATATTTGTGGAGTCCGTGGCGCGGAAGAGCAGGGGCGCAGAGCCGCTGAAGTTGGATGGAGGGGTGACGCGGAGCTCCCACCTCCCGGGCTCGATGTCTAGTACCATCCCGGGCAGAGCTGAGGAGGCGCTGAAGACCAACCTATCCCCGTAGGGAAGGTCTGCGTCGAAGAAGCGCTCCGGAAGGCTGAGGGTGAGCGCTCCGTCCTCAGGAACCTCGAGGCGGTGGGTGGCGCAGGTGCAGACGGGAGCGTCAGGGGTGTTGCGGACGGCGAGCTCCAGTATCCCCTCCGCCTTTTCGCCCTCGAGGTCAGTCGCCACAAATGTGATATTGACGAACCCGCTCCAGTTCGTCAGGGGGGAGAGGAGGACGGTGCCGTTCGCATGGACCTGAACTGCCACACTTCCATTATTCCTGAAGGAGAAATTGAGCCCGTCCCCGTAGAGGAGGTCCGGGTCGGAGAAGTGGGGGGTGAGGTTGAGCGTCTCGTCCACGGTATCCTCGTCCATCACGACCGCGCCGAGCGGGGCTGAGACAAAGGGCGGGTCGTTAACGGGGGTCACTGTGATCTGTAGGGAGGTCTCGCAGGCGGCGCCACGAGAGTCCTGTGCCCTGAAGCGTGCGGTTTCTGAGCCGCTCCAGTTCTGTGGGGGCACAAGCCTCACCGCTCCCGTTCGGGCATCCACCTGCGCGCTGATGTTGGCCAGGCCGGAGGCGCTGAACCTCAGCTCGTCGCCATTGTCCGGGTCCGAGAAAATACCCGAGAGATTCAGGGAGGTGTCAACGGTGTCCTCGGGGAAGGAGACGGGGGTTGGGGGCGAAACTACCCTCGGCGCGTGATTGACCTTGAAATCGGAGAGGGCGAGGGCGACGGGGGCCCAGCCGAGCCCGGAGGTCTTGATGGCCTCTTTCTCAGCCCCCGGTGAATAAAGAATGGTCCTGTTGTAGGGCTCCGGGGACCCGCCAGGTGTGGTGCTGGTCCCGCGGTGGGTGATGTTGAGGCAGCGCAGCGCACCTACCGGGGTCGGGACCGTTTCTTCGCCGGCCACCGTAGCCATGGCCTCTATGACGGTGGTGGTGTTGTACTCGAATGCCCCCATGCTTCCCGAGGTCCGGGTCCATGCGCTCACGGTCGAGCTGAGGCGCCAGCTGAGGCCGGGGGAGAGGGGGAATTTATAGCTCTCGAGCGGAGGGGAGAAGGAGGAAGAGGTGTCGACCTGAAGGCTTCCGAGGGTGCCCATGTCCACTACAAGGTGCGAGAAGGTATAGAGCGTGGCCAGATCCGCGACCCTGAGCAGCTCCGTGGTGTTGCCGACGAGCGGCCAGGTAACGGGCGTCGTTACCGGGAAGCCGCCGATGTAGACCGTGAGATTCCCCCGGATGGTCTGGGCGAGGCTTCCTTCGAGTCTGTAGACGAACGTGGAGCCTAGTAGCTCCTTGCCCGCGAGCGTTTCCGTCAGCGCGCCGGAGATGTGGGTGACGACAAGGGTGGCGCTCTCCAGTGTGGCGCAGTAGAGCAACTCCTCGTCAGTGGTGTAGGTCCAGTAACTCCCGGACGCCCACTCGGGCGCCTCAACGGGGGTGCTCCGGTGGACCGGCGCCCCGGCCCCGTGCTCTCCTTCGAGGTCCGGTGACGCGTAGGAAGTGCCGGGAAAGGGAGGTAACATAGTGAGAATCACGAGAGCGATTCCGAGCGCGGACTTTGTGGAGCGCATCATTCCCCACCCCCTATTTTATTGCGTCGAGCTTGCTCTTCATTGTATGCTCCTTGTCCAGCCTCTCGTCGATTTTTATCGTGGTCAGCACACGCCTCGCTCCCTCGGCCAGGACCGCTCGATGGGCCGCCTTCACCGCCGCGAAGAGCTCGTCGATGTCCCTGGCCTCCACGCTCGTGGACATCGGGCCCCGCATCGTCTTCAGACCAGAGGACTCGAGGGCCTCGACGGCCTTCCTGACGAACCTGCTCACGCTCGTCCCCTCTCCTATAGGGACAACGCTGACGTCCGCCACTATCATTCGACCACCACAATCAACACCACCATCTGTGGAGAAAAGGATTTTGGATGGTGAGGCAATGGGGGTCTGGGTGGATGGAATGGTGGAGCTGGGAAGACCGCCGAAAATGCCCCTCAGGGCACCCCGGGGTAGCAGAATCTCCTGTCGGGGCTGGCGCCAAGAGGCGATTCTGCGCATGCTCTACAACAATCTCGAGAATGCCGAGAGACCCGAGGAGCTGATTGTCTACGGCGGGACCGGAAGGGCGGCGCGGAATTGGGATTGCTTCCGCGCCATTGTCAGGGAGCTGAGGAGGCTGGAGGGAGACGAGACGCTGCTC
This sequence comes from Thermoplasmata archaeon, assembly GCA_038851035.1. Taxonomy (NCBI): domain Archaea; kingdom Methanobacteriati; phylum Thermoplasmatota; class Thermoplasmata; species Thermoplasmata archaeon. Next base: position 28,932 of record JAWCLH010000008.1, on the reverse strand, counting down.
ATTCAATCGGGGAAGCCGGTGGGCGTTTTCAGAACCACACGGGATTCTCCGAGGGTGCTCATCGCCAACTCCAACCTGGTCCCACGCTGGGCCACCTGGGAGCACTTCAGGGAGCTCGAGGAAAAGGGCCTAATGATGTTCGGTCAGATGACGGCGGGCTCTTGGTGCTATATAGGAACCCAGGGAATTATACAGGGGACCTATGAGACCTTCGCCGCCGCCGCGCGAAAGCACTTCGGCGGGAGCCTGAAGGGGAGGCTAGTGCTCAGCGGGGGTCTCGGGGGCATGGGCGGAGCCCAGCCGCTCGCGATAAAAATGGCCGGTGGGGTGGCGCTCATCGTGGAGGTGGACCCGGAGAGGATAAAGAGGAGGGTGGAGAGGGGATTCTGTGACAAAATGGTCGGGGAGCTCGACGAGGCGCTCGAAATTGCCCTCGACGCAAAAAATAGGGGCGAGGCGCTGTCAATAGGCCTTGTCGGGAACTGCGCCGAGACCCACCCAGAGCTCGTGAGGAGGGGCGTCGTCCCGGACCTCGTGACCGACCAGACATCCGCCCACGATGCCCTCAACGGCTACGTCCCTGCGGGGCTGAGTGTTGGAGAGGCGGCGGAGCTCAGGAGGAGCGACCCCGCGGAGTACCTCCGGCGGTCCTATGAATCGATGGCGGCGCACGTCAGGGCGCTTCTTGAGTTCCAGAAGAGGGGGGCGGTGGTCTTCGACTACGGAAACAACCTGCGCGGGCAGGCGCTTCAGGCGGGTGTGAAGGAGGCCTTCTCCTACCCGGGTTTCGTCAGCGCCTACATAAGGCCGATGTTCTGCGAGGGCCGTGGGCCATTCCGCTGGATAGCGCTCTCCGGCGACCCTGAGGACATTCTCAAGACGGACAGGGTCGTGCTCCGGCTCTTCCCAAAGAACAGGACGCTCGTCAATTGGATTCAGCTCGCCGAGAAGTACGTTCCGTTCGAGGGCCTTCCCGCGAGGGTCTGCTGGCTGGGCCTCGGCGAGAGGGCCCAGTTCGCTAAAGCTATAAATAGGATGGTTAGGAGAAAGGAGCTCTCGGCTCCGATTGCGATCACCCGCGACCACCTCGACTGCGGCTCCGTGGCCTCTCCGAACAGGGAGACCGAGGGGATGCTCGACGGCAGCGACGCCGTGGCGGACTGGCCTCTCCTGAACGCCCTTCTCAACTGTGCCGCCGGCGCGGACTCCGTCCACATCCACAGCGGCGGCGGGGTCGGAGTGGGCTACTCGATTCACGCTGGAATGGTCGTTGTGGCCGACGGCACGAAGGAGGCGGAGAAAAGAATTCAGAGGGTGTTCACGACTGACCCCGGCATAGGCGTCCTCAGGCACGCCGACGCGGGCTATGCAGGGGCGCGAGCGGCGGCGCGGAGGGCTGGGCTTCGAATTCCAGTCAGTGGCCCTGGCTGAGCAACGGCCGTGGAGAGTCAGGCGAGGCCATTGAGGAAGAGTGGCGGCCTATCTCAAGGCGGGATGAACGGGGAAGGTAGGGCACTCCTTCCGGGCAGGTGGTGAAGTGTCAGCTCAGAGGCGCGAGGCAGTATGGGCACTTCGGCCACCCCGTGAGCACGCTCTTTCCGCACTTCGGGCACTTAGAGATACCCGCCGAGGGCCTCTCGGGCTTTCCAGCCTCGCGCGGCTGGGGCTTCGCGAGCGCCTCGACCGCCCTGAGGACGCGGTCGAGGGTCTCCCCCGCCTCATCATAAAGCCCGCGGCTCATCTCCTCCCGCGCCTGCACCAGCAACCCCTTCAGGGCGGTGATTTCGTCAGCCGTCCCCGCCGAGGCCCTGAGCGAGAGCACCCCGTCCTCCGCTTTCCTGAAGCGGGCGCTGAGTTCGTCGTGTCTTCCAGCGGAGACTCTCGCAAAGTGGAGGGCGCTCTCCACGAACTTCCGGGCCTCGTCGTACTGACCGGCCTCGAGGCACTCGCGCGCGCTCGCGAGCAGGCTAGCCGATTCCTCCACCGCCACACCCGTGCTCTGAACTTTGCTGACCTCGAGATAGGCCGACTGAATCTGCGCGCTGGTGTCGCAGCGCTCGCACCGGCCCCCCTTCAACTCGCGTGAGCACACAGGGCACTTTTCAGCCGGTCTTGGCCTCCCGGGCCCCACCTTCCCCATCCCCTCCCTTTTTACGGCCGCGGTCGCCGCCGTGGTGACCCGGACCGGCCCTCTGCCGGGCCCCCCACCCTCAGGAACCGCTGCAGTGTTCGCTCCGGTGTCTCGAGTTGACAGCGCAGCGTGGATCGCGTGGAGCCTCTCCACCCTCCTCGCGAGCTCCCTGTGGCTCTCCGCGAGCTCTCGGTGGCGAGCACTCGAGCGATGCTCGAAGGTGGTTATGAGTGACTGGAGGTGGATGAGGAAACCGATGAGCATCAGGCCCACGCCGACGACGGTTCCCGCGAGTATCGGGGCCCACGCCCCCGGTGGCCCGCCGGATCTCCAGACCTCAAAAATAATGATAGCCAGCGCTAGGGCGAGGCCGGCGGCAATCAGGGCCGCTCCGGTCCATCCGATTCTAAGGGATAGGGGCTGGCGAGACTCTGGGGAGGATGGCCCAGAAGGGAGCTCGTCGTCCTCTCCCGGGCCCATCGTCGGGGTTGAGGCAAAGGTGGCGTTGCCTCGATTCCGGGCACCGCTCCCAGTCGCACCGCTCTCCATTCCTGCCCCCGGCTACTTTTTTGGGACCCTCTGCCAATCCTCGAGGAATTTTTCGATTCCCGCGGTGGTCAGAGGGTGCCTCGTCAGGAGCTCCATGACCTTGAAAGGAATGGTCGCTACATGCGCCCCGAGCCTGGCGGCGTCGAGAACGTGTAGCGGGTTCCTGACGCTCGCCACGATGACCTCGCTCCTGAGGTTGTAGTTCCTGAATATTAGGAGGGTGTCCCTGACGACGTCCATACCGACTGAACCCACGTCATCCAGCCTGCCGATAAAGGGGCTGACGAAGCTCGCCCCCGCCTTGGCCGCGAGCATCGCCTGGACCGGAGTGAAGATGAGTGTGGCGTTGGTCCTTATTCCCTTCTTTGACAGCTCGCGAATCGCCCTGAGGCCCTCCGTCGTCATCGGTATCTTGACCACTATGTTCCTATGCATCGCCGCGAGCTCCCCGGCCTCCCGAATCAGACCGTCGGCCTTGAGCGACGTCGCCTCGACACTCACGGGGCCGTCTACGATGGAGCAGATCTCCTGAATCAGCTCTCTCGGCTCCCTGTTCTCCTTCGCAATGAGGCTAGGGTTGGTTGTGACGCCGTCGAGCACCCCCCAGCTCTGCGCCTCCCTTATTTCGGCCACGTTAGCCGAATCTATGAAAATCTTCATCACGCCTGCCTCCCTCTCGCTCTGCCTCTACGTCGCCGACCTCAATCCCGCTCTCCCCTCATTAAGCTTTTGACGGCAAGGGTAATAAGCCACCTACCCCCTCCACCCCGCATGCAACGAGTCTTGATATCCCCTTCGATTCTGTCGGCAGACTTCTCCTGCCTCCTCCCGCAGATAGAGGAGGCGGTCGGGGCGGGGGCGGATTGGCTACACATCGATGTGATGGACGGCCACTTCGTCCCCAACCTCACCATCGGTCCCCCCGTGGTCGAGTGCCTGAAGGGTAAGGTCGCCGTCCCCCTCGACGTCCATCTAATGGTCGAGAATCCCGCAGACTACATCGAGCCCTTCGCGAGGGCGGGCGCGGTCTACCTGACCGTGCACGCCGAGGCGGATCCCCACCTGCACAGGACCCTCCAACACATCCGAGAGAAAGGAATGAGGCCGGGCGTGGCCTTGAACCCCTCGACCCCACTCTCGGTGGTCGAGTTCGTCCTCGACGACATCCAGCTCCTCCTCATAATGACCGTCAACCCGGGGTTCGGCGGCCAGAGGTTCATACCGGGGATGCTCGAGAAAATAAGGGCCGCTGCTAGGATGCTCGCCGGCAGGGAAATCGTCCTAGAGGTGGACGGGGGCATCGGGCCCGATAACGCGCCATCGGTCGTCAGAGCGGGTGCGAGGGCTCTCGTAGCTGGCAACGCGATTTTCAAAGGGAAGGGGACGATATCCGAGAACCTGAGGGCGATAAGGGACAGCATCACTGCAGCGGGGTCCTGAAGGCCCAGGTTATCAGGTCTCCATCTGAGACCGGGGTCAGGTCCGCGCCTAAATTCGAATAGGCGCCGTTAACCCAGAACTGCCAATATCGCCCATCCGTGCCGTCCCTGACACCCGCGATTCCGGTCACCCTGTGCGAGCGCAGGCCCGGGTACCACTCCGATTCGAGGGTAAAGCCTGCGACGCCGGAGGCGTGCTCGAGTGCGTCATAGACCGTGGCGCCCTCCAGCTCCAGATGAATTGTCCAGACCGCGGGGCCTGGAGTGGCCTCGACGCTGCCATTTCGGTACCACACGACGCTCGCGCGGCCCATGGGGTGGGAGGGTGTTTGGCCGCCGAAGTCGATTACGAGCGTCGCCTCAGCGCGGCCCCTAGGAGCCGTCTCTGAGCGCGGGCCGAGCTCGATGAGGAGGACAAGTGAGACAAGCGACGCAGCGACGACAGCTGTGAGGGCGGCGGCGCCTCGCCTCAACACCCGCCCCTCCCCTTCTGTTTCCAGAGCATAAGCGAGATAATAAAAATCAGCGAGACGGTTGCGACGATGAAGAGGACGATGAGGTAAATCCCCGGACCGGTTCCTTTTCCCGAGTTCCGGTCAGCGCGCTGCTCCAGGGGTCCAAGGCAGTACACCCTTCCATTGTCGGAGCCAAAATAGAGGCGGCCGTCTGAAAGTGCGGGGGAGGAGAGGAGGTACTGGTGGGGCTCTGGAATCATGCTCCACGCGGGTGCGCCCGTGCTCGAGTTAACCGCTCTCAGCGTTCCGTTCCTGCAGTTCTCTGCAAAATATACCATCCTCCCGTCGGTCGAGGGGGAGGCCTGAACCGGGCCCGAGGACGGTACCTCCCAGAGAATTCGACCGCTCTCGTCCACCCCAAGAACCCCCGAGGCTGTCCCCAGATAGATTGTCCCCCTAGCGACAGTGGGAGTGGCCGTGGAGGCGTTGAGCTCGAGGGGCGAGGGCCAGAGGCTCCGACCATTGGCCGCATCTAGGCAGTAGAGCCGGCCGCCTGTGGCCTCCCAGCCGCTATAGATAGTAGATACGATATAGACCCGCTTTCCCGATACCACGGGCGAGGCCCTGATTTTCCCCTCCACGGTGAAGTTCCAGACGGGGCTCCCGTTGACGCCCACGCACCAGACCACACCTGCGTCAGAACCTGCGAATATCCTATCCTCTGAAAGGGCGGGAGTGCACATATAGGCTGGGCCGCCAAGCTCGAAGCTCCACAGTTCCTCTCCGTCGAGCGAGAGTGCGTAGAGCCTGCCGTCGCCCGATGCAGCGTATAGGGCTTCTCCAGTGGCAACAGGCGAGGAGGTGATGCCCGTTGCGCTTGGTGCAGTCTTGAAGCTCCAGAGCCTCTCGCCGGTTCCGGAGCTGAAGCTCATCACCTTCCCGTCCGTGGTTCCAATGAACACCCTCCCCCCCCTCACCGCCGGAGAGGATACTTGCCAGCCTGCCGCCGTCGTCTCCACAGACCAGATAACCCTCCCCGTGGCGGCGTCGAGTGCGTAGAGATGGGGTGGGGCGTCGTATGCCATGGTGCTCCAGTTGTAGATGCCGCCGGTCGAAACAAACACCCTGCCGTCGGCCACCGCGGGCGTGGTATCGATGGGCCCGTTGGATAGGTCTGTGAACCAGAGCACATTTGCCCTATCGGGCGAGGGGACCGAGGTTACTCCTCTGTTACGGGAATCGCCCCTGAAGCAGGGCCAGGGATACTTAGTCAGCGGGTTGGGCACAGGGGGCGCGAGCGAGCTCGGGCACCAGCAGAGGCTATCTCCACCCGACACCTGGAGTTCACCGGCACCGGCGGGAGCCTCTTCCCAGCGCGCAGAGCTCCGATTCCAGATTAGGAGGTACCACCACCAAGAGAAGTCAAGGGGCGCCTCAAGACCACCGATGCCCGTGACGAAGGCTCCATACTGGCTCATTGAATAGTTCAGCTTTAGTCCGAGTCTCCCGCAGGCGGATAGGGTGGCGCAGAGGGCGCTTGTGCCAGAACGGACATCGAGGCTGACCCAGTGATAGTCTGTGTCATCGAAGAAAATAAGGACGCTTACGTCTTCCCCTTCCCCTGAAGCTCCTCCGAGGGCAAAGCCCTGGAGAAGGAGGCAGCTCGCTAGAAGGACTCCGGACAGGCGGGCTGGTCGCTGGCGACACATTCTGGAAGCGGTTGGATGATTCATCCAACTCCCGAACGACAATCCCCTTAATATCTTTTTCTTTCGATTGGTTCCGTTCAATTTTCCCTGTCTCTGACCCCGCGCCAACCAATCCCACGGCGCTTCCCGTTGTCCCTCGTTGCCGGCCTCTTGCGGAGCCCTCCCGACCACGGCGCAGGTCTCGGGACAGCACCAAAAGTTATCTATGCCAGAAAAATCATGGGAAGAACGGGTGTGGAAGATGAGGCGAAGAGCTGTCCTGTGTCTCGCTATAGCCCTCCTCATTCCCGTCACCTCGCTGCCGGCCGACGAGCAGGGAATTCAAACAAAGGCCGCTCCCGCCGTATTTGTCAATGCCACCGTCTCGGCGGGCCTCGTAGGCGTTCTGGGCGATTCTTATGCCTGGGGAGACTATGATAATGACGGCGACGAGGACCTGCTGGTCAAGGGCTGGAAGCTCTTCCGGAACAACGGCCCCCCCGACTACGACTTCACCGAGGTTACATCTCAGGCCGGCATAAGCGGGAGCTATGGTTATGCCGTCTGGGGCGACTACAACAACGATGGATACCTGGACTTCTACTGCGTCGGCCACAACGAGAGCTACCGTGACACCCTCTGGAGAAACGCCGGTCCGCCGGATTATAGATTCGTCAACGCCTCTGCCGAGGCCGGGGGAATGGACGACGGAATGAGGCCATCCCTTGCGTGCTGCTGGCTCGACTACGACCGAGACGGTTATCTGGACATTTATGTCATGAATTGGCGGGACGCGAACAATGTCTGGTACGAGGACGTGCTCTGGCACAACAATCGCGACGGCACCTTTTCACAGGTCACGCGGGCCGCGGGCATTCAGGACTTCAATCCCGCATATGCTGGAATGGGAGTGTGCGCCGCCGACTACAACAACGACGGCTGGCCCGACATATACGCGGGCAACTACCTCCTCGCACCCAACTATCTCTGGCACAACAACCACGACGGTACTTTCACCGACCTCGGGGCCTGGGCCAACGCCTCCGGCGACCCCGATTATTACATTGACGGCTCCGGGCCCTACTACGGCCACACCGCGGGCTCCTGCTGGGGCGACTACGACAACGATGGGGACCTTGACCTTTGGGTGGGAAATCTGGCGCATAAGGACATGGGAACCACACAGAGGGCCCTGATATGCGATGACCCGATGCTTCTGAGAAACCTCGGGTTCCCCTACAGATTCGAGGACTTCAGGGAGAGGGCCGGAATTCCGACGATTCCCAATGGTGCGGTTCAGGAAGGCCAGTGGAGGGACGACGACACATTCGGAGGTGCGTGGTGCGACTTCGACCTCGATGGCTGGCTCGACCTCTATGTCCCTGAGGTCAAGGGCTACCACTCCTGGGCCTTCTCACACCTCTGGCACAATAACGGGAACGGGACCTTCACCGATGTCGGCGCCGAAGCGGGAATCCGGGTCTGGGCGGGTATCGGTTGTGCGTGGGCGGACTACAACAATGACGGCCAACCGGACCACGTGACCGAGGGGACATATCCTTATCAAGGGCCCAGGGAACTTCACCTCTTCAAGAACCTAGGCACCGAGAACAGCTGGCTGAAGGTACGTCTGACGGGCACCGTAAGCAACCGCGCGGCCATAGGGGCGCGGGTAATAGTCTCTAATGGCATCCTCACCCAGACCCGAGAGGTCGAGGGCGGGACTGGTGGCCACGCCCACCAGAACTCCCTGACCCAGATTTTCGGCTTCGGCTCCTACTCCGGGACAGTGACGGTTGAGGTCCGGTGGCCGAGCGGCATCATCCAGGTTCTGAAGGGGGTCCGGCTCAACACGACTGTCAATATCACGGAGAGCACCGGGGGGCCCAGGATAACCTCCCTTTCCGCCTCAACTCTCAGCCCCGCTCCGGGTGAGGAGGTCACACTCACCTGCACCGCAAGTGGAGGTGCCTCCACCTATATGTGGGACTTCGAGGGGGACGGCGTATTCGATATCGTAACCGGCTCCGGAGCTCCTGTCAAGCACATCTACGAGCGTGGGGTGAGGCACTACCCGACCTTGAGGGTCATGGACGCGCAGGGCTCGCTGGGGCAGCAGGAGAGCCTCTTGCTCCACGCCCAGAACCTCATCCCGACCGCCCGCGCGGGCCCGGATATTGTGGCAAATGAGACCGAGCAGGTCATGTTCGACGGGAGCCTAAGCTCAGACACACCGGGCGACTTGCTCAACCTGAGCTACAACTGGTCCTTCAGCGACGGTCTCTCGAGCGGCTGGAGCCGCTCCCCAATCTTCCTCCGCTCTTTCAACCAGAGCGGCACATACCAGGCCATTCTCCAGGTGCGGGACCCGGAGGGGGCTATTGCCCAAGACGAGCTCTCCGTCCGCGTTATTAATCTGCCCCCAAGTGTGGAGGTCGAGGGGCCTCTCACATGCGCAGAGGACGAGCCGGTCGAGCTCAGGGGCAAGGCGAGCGATACCCCGCCCGATCTACCCTCATTGAGATTCACCTGGGACTTCGGCGACGGCAGCCCGAAAATGGGGCCCCTTATAAGCCCAAATGTAACCCACACCTACACCGCTAGCGGCGTCTACACTGCGCGCCTCACAGTTGTCGATGGGGAGGGCGCCTCCTCGAGCGCAGCGCTGAACATTACCGTCCTCAACCTTCCCCCGAGCGGGGCCGTGGATATTGAGAGGGTGGAGACCGAGGAAGACGCCCCCGTAACCTTTCAAGGAATCGGAACGGACACCCCCAACGACCGGTCGGGCCTTCTCTATATGTGGGACTTTGGAGACGGTAACTCGTCGGAGTGGGGTCCCGAGAGCTCCGCCACCCACGTCTACACCACCAGCGGGACCTACACCGCAACCTTCATGGTGAAGGATGGGGACGGGGCTATGGCATCTGCCGTCTGCAATGTCACCGTGCGCAACCTTTCCCCATCGTGCAGGGTCCTTACAGAGAGCGTTGTGGCCGAGGAGGACGCGGAAATCGAGCTGCGGGGCTCGGGAAGCGACACTCCGACCGATGCCCTCTCACTTGTCTACAGATGGGACTTCGACGATGGGAATGTGACGGACTGGTCCGCAAGCCCGGACGCGACTCACAGCTATACTTCCTCCGGGTTCTACAGAGCGAAGCTCACGGTGCGCGACAACGACGGCGCGGAGAGCTCCACACGCGTTGACGTGGAGGTCCGCAACATCCCCCCGTCGGCCTCCGCCCGCGCCTCGAAAATGAACCCGCTCGAGGACGAGACAGTCAACTTCACGGCCACGGGGGTGACTGACACACCCTCCGACCTCCCCTTGCTCACCTACCACTGGGACTTTGGCGACGGTTCCTCGGCTGAGGGCCAGTCCGTCGAGCACAGCTTCGCCAAGAAGAAGAAGTACAAAGTGGTCCTGACTGTGACCGACGATGACGGCGAGAGCGCCACCACGGAGCTGACGGTCAGCGTGCGCAACGCGGCGCCCGTGGTCAGCGCCTCCGCGGGAGCGTCAAGGGTGCGCGTGGGCGAGGCAGTGAACTTCTCAGCTGATGCCAACGACACACCCTCGGACCTGCCGCGCCTGAAAATCGAGTGGGATTTCGGGGATGGTCGGAGGGCAGAGGGAGCGAGCGTCTCGCACGCCTACGACCTGCCCGGGGAGTACAGGGTGCGGGTCACAGTGACCGACGACGACGGGGAGAGAGCTGAGGCCTCGGTGGAGGTGGAGGTCCACGAGGCGCGGGAACCGGCTCCGGCCCCAAGTCCTTCGGGGCCGTCCATAAGTGTCATCATTGTGGGAGGGGCGGGAGCACTCACACTCATTTTCATTGCCCTCGCTGGAATTCTGCTCACACGTTTCAGGAGGGGGAGGAAAAAAGAACCCGGAGCCACCGAGAGCGTCCCAGTCGCGGAGCCCGTCCAGGACTAGCCTCCCGGGGACGGTAGCCCGGAGCCCTCCCTGAATAACGGCTGAATTGCGCTGCCCCGGAGGGGCTCTCCAATACCCCCTCCACTTTGGGGGGTAAGGTCCCCCAGACAACCCTCAGATTCCTGCGTCTTTCCTCAGGGCCTCGGCCCTGTCGGTCCTCTCCCAAGTGAAGTCGGGGTCGTCCTCCCGGCCGAAATGGCCGTAGGCCGCGGTCTTCTTGAATATGGGGCGCTTGAGATCCAGCTCCTTGATCATGTTTTTCGGCGAGGGCTTGAAGTGCTTCTTGAGCAGCTCGATGAGCTTATCTTCAGGGAGCTTTCCGGTGCCGAATGTCTCGACGTACATGGAGGTGGGCTCGGGAACGCCTATGGTGTAGGAGAGCTGAATTTCGCACCTGTCCGCCAGCCCGGCCTTCACGAGGTTCTTTGCCATGTAGCGGGCGTAGTAGGCCGCGGAGCGATCGACCTTGCTTGGGTCCTTGCCCGAAAAGGCTCCTCCCCCGTGCCTCCCCACCGAGCCGTATGTGTCGACCATGATTTTCCTTCCAGTGACCCCGGAATCCCCCTGCGGCCCACCGATGACGAAGCGGCCGGTCGAGTTCACGAATATCTTCGTGGCCGAGTCCATCATCTTTCCGCAGACCGGCTTTATAACCTCGTCAATGATGTCCTGCCTTATCTGCTTCAGCTCTATATCGGGGTCGTGTTGGGCAGCGATCACGACCGCGTCCACCCTCCTCGGTATGCCGTCCTCATACTCAATGGTGACCTGTGATTTCCCGTCCGGCCTGAGGTAGGGCAGGACCTTTCGCTTTCTGACCTCCGAGAGCCTTTTTGCAAGCCTGTGTGCGACCATTATCGGCATAGGCATCAGCTCCGGGGTCTCGGTGCAGGCGTAGCCGAACATCATCCCCTGGTCCCCGGCGCCCTGTTCGTGGTCCGCTGTCTCGTCGACTCCTATTGCGATGTCGTGGCTCTGCTCGTGTATTGAAACCAGCACAGAGCAGTACTCCCAAGAGAGGCCGTAGTCAGACTTCGTGTAGCCGATGTCACGGATTGTGTCCCTGACTATCTTCTGGAAATCGACGTAGGTCTTTGTCGTGATCTCGCCGACGATGGTGACGAGTCCTGTCGTGGTCATTGTCTCGCAGGCGACCCGCGCATCGGGGTCCTTTCTGATTATCGCGTCCAGTACGGCATCGGATATCTGGTCGCATATCTTATCCGGATGCCCCTCGGTCACGCTCTCGCTCGTTATGAAGCGCTTCATTATTATGCCCTCAGCGGGCGCAGAGCGGAGGGGGAATTTAAGTGTTTTGTTGTCGTGGGTGCTACAAAATCAGTCCTGCAATTCTTTTGGATGCAGGCTTCCTGGGGGGGTTTGGGGTCGCAAAACGCAAAATATTTATGGAGCCGCGATGAGGGAGGGGGGAAGGGACTATAAAAATGAGGCAGGCGGCGCCTGTGCTGCTTTTGCTCGTGGACTGCAGGATGGTTGTGGGGCCAATTGCCGGTCAAAGCCTGGGGGGAGCGCAGGCAAAATACCCTTCGTTTGAGGGATAATGCGGAGGTCCCACCGCGGGAAAATGGTGGGAGAGCAGAGACGTGTGGTTGGTTGATGAAGGGAGAGATAATAAGGCTCCAAATGGCGACTGTTTCACAATATATAATCCAACGGAGGATTTCTATTATCTGAGAGAGGACAAGACGGGAAAGAAGGGCATAAATTACGAAACAGACGGCGAATTCTTTGGAATGAAGGACGCGGGTGGCAATCGTATCGACCCCTCCAGAGTCTCCGCCGGGTGATATATTTGCCCGGGAGATAAAATAGATAAAAGTGAGGTGGATAAACATCGAATTGTATAATTAAACATGGCTGAATGGTCAAATAGATGACCATTCATATAGGAACATCAAATCTTAAAAATACCAATGTAACCGTTGAGGTAACGAGCGGCAAACAGGTAATGATTTCAGCTAGAGCCGTTGAATTTTATATTGTGTCAAGCAATGTTGTCTGGAGGACCCTCGTCTTCACTAAAGGGTCCACGTCAGTAAAGGATTTTATTCTTTTAAGATTATAATCGACTGAATAACAGAAGCCCTACCGTCTCGACAGCTTAAACGCCTGCGGAATCAGCTTCTCCAGCACCACCGCCCTCGGGTCCCTCTCCCCCTCCATGACCACCACCAGCCCCTCCCTACTGGCGAACTCGGCCATCACCTGCCTGCAAGCCCCGCAGGGACTGATTCCCCTCATGTCCGGAGAGGAGACCGCGAGCGCCACTATCTCCCTCTCGCCCGCAGAAATGGCGCTCTGAATCGCCACGCGCTCGGCGCAGACCGTGAGGCCGTAGGAGGCGTTCTCCACGTTACAGCCGGTGAACATCCTTCCTGAGGCGGCAAGGGCCGCGGCCCCCACACGGACGTGAGAGTAGGGCGCGTATGCCCTTCTCGAAGCGGCCCTCGCTCTCCTCAACAACTCCTTCTGCCGCTCCACCTTTGGACCAGCCGCACCTCCTCCAGCTCTTCTTGCTCGCGCGAGAGAGAGTCGCATGCCAACAGCTCCTATCTCAGCCATAAATGAGCGGCACGATTAACCTTGCCCCCTCTTCTCAAAATTTTTAAATAGGAGCGCCACAATAGAAAGGGCGATGGGCCCGAGAATCAAGATATTCCTGGTCTTCGCTCTCATCTGGTTCGTATTCATAGGGATAGCGTATGCGATTTTCTACGCCCTCCTCTACACGGGCTATATTCCGCCGGACAGCGGCTATTACTGGGTTCTCATGATAATGGTCCCTATCCTCGTTCTCTTCAATCTGGTCACCTACTTCTTCTCGGATAGGATGGTTCTGGCGGCCTACAATGCCAGAATCGTTAGCGAGAGCGAGGCTCCGCGGCTCGTTCGCATCGTAAGGTGGGTATCACAGGAGGCCGGGCTTCCGATGCCGCGCGTGGCGATTATCCCCTCCTACACGCCCAACGCCTTCGCCACGGGCAGAGATCCTGAGCACGCGGTCGTGGCGGCGACCGAGGGGCTTCTCGACATGCTCAGCGACGAGGAGCTCGAGGGCGTCATGGCGCACGAGATGGCCCATGTGAAGGACCGAGACATTCTTCTAATGAGCGTGGTGGCCACCGCGGCGGCGATTATCTCAGTTGCGGCGAGGATGGTGCTCTACCAGACGCTATTTGGAAGGAGGGAGAGCCGCGTTCACCCCGCGGTTCTGCTCGTGGCCGCCATCACCGCCCCCATTGCCGCAATGCTCGTCCAGCTCGCGATATCGCGCAGCAGGGAGTACAAGGCCGACAGGGTGGGGGCCTTGACGATACGCAAACCTCTTGCGCTAGCCCGCGCGCTGGAGAAGCTCGAGGCAAGCAACCTCCAGAGGCCCATGAGAGCGGACCACGCCAGCCCTGCCCACTCCTCGCTCTTCATCGTGAACCCTTTCAGGGGTAGCAGCCTCCTCAACATATTCTCCACTCATCCCCCAATTCAGGAGAGAATTCGACGCCTCGAGAAGCTGGCGGATAAGGAGGGGCTCTACCGGTGAACAGCTCCCGGCGGGCCCTCGTTGGGTGTTCTCGGGCGGATGAGTGAATTTTCAATAGTTATATAAATGCTGACGCCAATCCCGCTCCGGAGGAATTCTCACGCAGTGCCCGGCTTGCAGAGCAGAGATATCAGAGGGGAGGCCCAGCTGCCCGTTCTGCGGAGCGGTGCTGTACACTCAGCCCCAGCCTCCCTACCAGCCCCCTCCCCAGCCCGCCTATGGTCCCGGCCCCGCCTACCAGCCGCCCCCGCCCTACGGCGCCCCCTATCCATATGGCTATCAGGCACCGAAGGAGCGGTCAAGCGCCCCCGTTGCGGGTGGGGCGCTTCTGATTATCGGGGGCATTCTGGCCCTCATCAATGGAGCGCTCATCGGTTTCGCGGGCGGCGCGGTAATGAGTATAATCGGCGAGGCGGGCGCTTTCCTCTTAGTCTGCGCAGCCATTGAGATCGTTTTTGGCTGCCTTATCCTTCTTGGGGGCGCGATGGCCGTCCAGAGGAAGTCCTTTCCGGTGGCAATCGTGGGCGCAATATTCTGTATGATATCCATAGGACCTCTGTTTCTCTCCTCGATACTGGGGCTGATTGCTCTTATTCTCATCGCGATATCAAAAGATTCATTCGCCTAGCCCGCCCCCACGCTCCCTGAGCATTGTCTTCCGCCCCATTCTCACGGGCTTCGACAACCCCGACAATGATATATATACAAATATCATTATACCCTCCTGACTATTGGTATCAATGGAAGGTGTTGATTGATGAAATATAATAAGTGCAGGTGGATTGCGCTAGCGACTGCCCTGCTCTTTCTTTTGCCCCTCGCGCAGCCGCTCGCGCCCGCGGCGAAGCCCCAGACGATCGAGGTAAAGGACCCCAACGGCGGGGAGAGGTTATACGGTGGAGATAGGTTCCGGATATCGTGGATAGCGTCCACGCCCGAGGGGGGCGTTAAGCTAGAGCTCTCCACGGACGGTGGCGAGTCCTATCCATATTCCATAGCCACCATCATGACGAGCAAAGGGAGCTACAACTGGACGATTCCGCTCAGCCTGAACACCACCGCCGCAAGAATTCGGGCGACCCTTGTCTCCAGCATGCTGCCTCCGTACGAAGTCTGGGCCAGGGACGTCAGCGACGCGAACTTCACAATCATTCCCAAGCTCGTCCTGCGGTTCACGGAGGTGCCGTCGGAGGTGAGCGGGGGGAGCTATTTCAGACTCAGATGGGACATGTACGACCCTGATGACCATGTGGCTGCGCTCAAGCTCCAGTGGAGGGTGAAGGACAACGGGAGCTGGGGCTCATGGCAAGACATGGGCGGGTTCTATAACAGCATGCCGCCCACGCAGGGGGGCGTGTGGCTCGCCCCCCCCTTCTACGAGGAGGCGACCCTCCAGTACAAAATCCAGGCCCTCTCGAGCCACGCCACCGTGCTCGCCGAGAACACGACCTCTGAAATAACACTCAAATCCCCCATCATAATCCTGAAGAAGCCTAACGGCGGGGAGGTTCTGGTCGGCGGCCAGCCCTTCGAGATCACGTGGGTGACCGTGAACGACCCACACGACGTTATATACGGAATCAACATCTACTACTCTATCAACGGAGGCTCGAGCTGGACCATGATTGCGTCCACCGATAACGACTTCAGCCACACCTGGAACGTTCCCACCTCAATCAATTCGGAAAACGTCTTCATAAAGCTCGAGAACTCCCACCTGGACGGTTATGTCTTCGCCAGCGACATCAGCGACGGCCCCTGCACGATTATATCGGACCCGAACACCGTGACCGTCTCACTGATTGACCCGAACCCCTATGTTCCGCGCGGCCTCATCATAGGGGGCGGGGAGAGGTACACCATAAAGTGGAGCACCACCGGGCCCCGCTCCCAGGTCAGGGAGTTCAAGATATACCTCTCCGAGAACAACGGCACGAGCTGGAGTAACATTCTCAATGCCTCCAGCACTGCCTCTTCAATAACCTGGACCGCCCCTCTCATAGACACGGAGCAGGCCAAAATCAAGGTTGAGCTGATAAAAACAGACAACACGAAGAAGTCCTCGCAGAGCAACAACCCCTTCTGCATTTACACGGAGACACCGTTCAACAGAGCCCCCGTGGCCAACGCCGGGCCCAATCAGGATGTGGTGGAGGGGACCACCGTCCACCTCGATGGTTCCCGGAGCAGGGACCCCGACGGAGACGCGCTGTTCTACACTTGGAGGCAGACGGAGCCGGAAGAGTACCCGGTGACTCTTCACAACAGCCACACAGCCAGACCCTACTTCACACCCAACATAAGGGACTACACCGTCCACTTCATATTCGAGCTCGAGGTCTGGGACGGCAAGGAGGCCACGACACCGTCCTTCGACAACATCTCTCGGGTCACCATCAAGGTCACGCCACTCCCACCCACAATCACAAACTTCAGCCCGCCCCGAGCGATGGCGGGAATGAAGATACACATCGAGGGGTCTAACCTGATGGGCGCGCAGGTCTTCATCAATGACGTTCTGGCCGCCACGGTGCTGACGGCACCGACGCCGACGGAGCTCGACCCGGACCACTCCTTCAACTTCACCCTCCACGCGGGAATTCCTCACAGACCCGGTCATGTAAAGGTAAAGACGAACGCCGGCGAGGACACCCACGCGCGCGCCATCAATATCTACCCTGTTCCGGAGTTCTGCTACGAGTGGGCCTTCTCCTTCCCCAACAGTGGCAAAGGCGAGCTCTCCTACCCATGGGCCTTCTGGGAGGATGGCAACTACAAGGACACATTTGGCTCCGACGAAGTCTACATCAACATCTGGGTCTGCATCGGCATCCCCTACTGGACCCCGTGGGACGGCTGGGAGTGCCTGGGCTATGAGGTCGAGCAGCCGATTGCCCCCGACCCGTTCGCAGCCATCGTCTACGGCGTCGGCTACTGGTACCTGGCGCGCAACGGCCGCTGCTACGGCTACAGCGCCACGGCGCTTCAAATCAAGAACGGCGTGGTGCGCACCACCGACCTCCAGCCGGGGGTCTACCACACCCCGAATCTAACACTCGGCGGCGAGGTGGAGCGGAGGATAGACTTCATGCACGGCTCCCAGATATCCTCCGCCCAGCTCGCCTGGATAATCGAGAACCACATCGGCAACTGGGGGCCAGATGGGATGAAGATGTGCGTCGACATGATCAGGAACTCGATAGCCGACGGGACCTACGGCATCGTGTCCATAGTGGACGGCACCTCAGGGCACGCGATGGTGCCATACCTTGTCGAGGACGTCGACTCCACGCACACGCGAATCTATGTCTACGACTCCAACAGGCCCGCCTTCTCCAAACCAGAAACGGCGGTGGACGCCGTCCTGAACTGGGGCTTCCCGGACAACTACCCGCCCTATATCGAGATAAACAAGTCCGGCACCTACTGGTCCTGGGAGTTCTACATGGCGGGCGGGGACAGGTGGGGCGGTACGCAGGGCATGGTCTTCATACCTTTCAGGAAGGTCAACGACGACCGCTCCCTGCCCCTCTCCGTCGATGGCATAATGGACTGGATATTCGGCTCCGCTACAACCACCATCGAGGACAGCGAGGGCCGCAGGCTCGCGATTGAGGAGAACGGGACGTGGACCGGAGGAATTCCCAACGCCACGCCCATTGTTCTTTCGGAGGGGAGGGAGTACGGCGGAATGGGCTACTACCTCCCGCAGGGCAACTACACCACCCACGTCAAGGGCATCGGTGACGGCTCCTACAATTGGGCACAGCTCGTGGACGGGAACTCGAGCTTCGCTCTGGAGGGAGCGGGCGTTAAAAACGGGACCAGAGACACACTCAGACTGAGCTACGATGGCGACAACCCGCTCCAGAGCCGCCTCTCCTACAAAACCACGGACAGCGAGAAGGTCTACAACGCCACGCTCGTTAAAAAAATGGGGACGGAGCAGCGCAGACCTCGCGAGAGGGTCTATAAGATACAGAACGCAGACCTCTTCAGCGACTCTGAGGCGGTCATCAACACAACCCCGGACCTGAACTCGCTCGTCTTCTTCAACAACGGCCCGCACAGCTTCAGCTTCGACGTCGAGTTCCAGGGGAATGTGATAATGGAGGAGACCTGGAACTCGAGCTACAGACCGACCGGCCTGCCAAATGTGACGCGCAAGGGCATAACCATCGGCCCCTACCAGACGATGGTCATCAGGCCGAGCAATTGGCTCAACCTGATGAACTCGACCGTGATAATCGAGGGAGAGCTGATTGCGACCGCGCCAGACACTCCGGAGAACCTCCGGGCCGTCGCCTCAAAGGACAGAATCACCCTGAGCTGGAGCGCACCCTCGAGGGACGGTGGCAGTCCGATAACCGCCTATGTGGTTCTCAGGGGCCCGAGCGCCGCCAACATGACGCTTCTGACGGAGCTCGGGAACGTGACCTCATACATTGATGCAAACGTGAAAGCCGGCGAGACCTACTACTATGCGGTTCTAGCGCGCAACAGCGTCGGAGGCAGCAACGCCACAGCTCCGGTCTCGGCCACGGTCCCGAAGAAGCCCGCGGCCGCCCCGGCCGGAGGAAGAATTCCACTCTGGCTGATTGTGCTGGTCGTGGTGATTCTCGTGCTTGTGGGCGCGGGCGCAGCCATGATGAGGAGGAAGCCCCCAGCCCAGCCCGCGCAACCAGCGGCGGCCCAGCCTCCATATCCTGCGCCGCCGGCTACTCCACCCCCGCCGGCCCCGCCACCGGCCGCGCCTCCGTCGCCACCGCCCCCTCCGGCGTCCCCGCCCGCGGAGCCCCCTGCCCCTCCCGCGCCGCCCCCTCCGCCTCCGGAGCCAGCCCCGCCCCCGCCCGCCGCTCTCCCGGCGGCTCAGGGAACTCCGGTTTCGCCGGCTGCTCCACAAGGGCCACAGCTCCCGCCGCCTTCCCCGCCGCCGGCCGGGCCCTGAAGACACTCCGATTCGGCCCCGGCTCTATCGCCTCCAAGAAGCCATCACTATCCCGGCGAATACCAGCGGCGCCGCCAGAAGCGTCCACTTTGATGGAATCTCAGTGAAGAGCAGCGCGGCGAGAAGGGAGGAGATTATGGGCTCGCCTAAAAGGGATGTGGAAACGAAGAAGGCCGGGACATGCCCCAGCGCGTAGTTATAGAGCGTGTGGCCCAGAATTCCGGGCACCGCGGCCATCGCCACGAACCAGACCCAGTCCGTCTGCGCGGTGGGGAGAAGGCGCGTCTCGCAGAAGGCGAGCGGGAGCAGGAATAGCGTGGTGAAGCCGTAGACGACGATGCAGTAGGTCCCGGTGGGCAAGGCCCTTCTCTCCGACCTCCCCGCGACTATGTATGTTCCGGCGGCCACGGCCCCGAGAAGGGCGAGTGCGTCCCCCAGCAGACCCCCGGTGCCGAGGTCCCCGGAGAACATCATCACCACGCCCGCGCTGGCGAGCAGCCCTCCAAGGAGCGCCGGCCCGGCCGGCCTCTCTTTTAGAAAAACCGTCGATATTGCGGCGACCATCAGCGGGTGTGTGGTCACGAGAACCACACTGTTTGCCACCGTCGTCAGCTTCACCGACGTTACCCAAAGGGAGAAATGGGCCGCCAGCACAAGCCCTACCACACCCAACCTGGCGACGCGCGCCCTGTCAAGACTCCCCATCGCGCCCCTCTCCCTGAGCGCCACCCACGGGACCAGTATCAAGGTGGTGAATAGAAGGCGGTAGAAGGCGATCGTCAGGGGGCCACTTTGCGCGTAGCGAATCATGATGGCCGATGTCCCTACGGCTAGGATCGCCACGAGCACCGCGAGCCGGCCGTTGAGGCCCCCCGCTCCGGGCAGTATTGCGAGGCCTGTTTTTCCGGTGGAGCCTCCCGGAGTTCCGGCATCCTTCATTTTTCCCCAAGCTTGTATCGCTCTACCCCCTGGCAAAGTCCCTTGCGTCCCCGTCTCCCACAACCGTGGGGTCTGTGGGGCTCGCCCGGACAATGCAATCGCCTGAGAGCGCGCGGGGCATCAGTGCTTCCTCAGGTACTCCGCAAGGCCGGGGGTGAATATCACCTTTCCGTTGAGAATCGGGTAGGCGTAAGGCAGGACTGTGCTGTGACCCACGTCGTGCCTCACCTCAACCTCCGAGGTCAGTTCGATGTCCTCGAGCCTCATACCTAGTGCGATGAGTCTTGCCACCACCACAGCGCTGTCAATGGATAGCTGTCGTGGACCCAAATTCCGAGCCTGGCATTCCAGCTTTTTTGTGACAAGCTCCCTGGTCTTTCCTGTGAAGCCCTCGCTGCCCAGAATTCCGCCGACGACAAGCGCTCGGCAGGCGTCGACATCCGAGGTGGTGAGGGGCTTTTCTGCGTCGGGGTCGAGAACAAGAGTGCTCTTAGGGTCGAAGCCCTCCAGCTCCCGCGCGCTTTCTTTATAAACAACGCTCAGGGGCCTGAGGGCCTCGATCAGCCTCTCATCACGGACATTTGTGAAAATCAACCCTTCCCAGCTCTCGATGCAGTGCCTGTACTCGAGCATGAGCCACTCCGAGAATGGCTCTTGATTCTCGATGTACAAGTCCGGTAGTTTGAGGGACGGGCCCGGACCCCCCTTCCGCGGCCTCGGCTTCATGAACAACCCTGTGCGGTAGATGCCATCCCTGTATTTGGGGTTTCCCCGCCATCCGAAAGGGATATCAGGCCCCGCCCGCATTTTGAGACGTATGAGCCCGCGCCTCATTGGGGTCTCGATCGTCCTCTTCGCCGCCGGGGGCGCCCTCCTCGCACTGAGCGTGCTGAGGGGCGAGGGCGCAGCCGGTCTCGCTCTCTTCATCCCCTTTTTCTACGGCACCGGCCCTCTTGCCTTTTTAGCGGTTCTTCTCTTCTTCTCCGGGGGGCTGTGTCTCATCGCCGGATTTCTCCGGCGCTTGGCTGATGCCTGGGAGGAGGGGGCCCCGGATGAGGCTCCACTCAACGCGGGTAACGTCTGGAGGGCGCTCTGGCGCGGAGATACTAGTAGGAAATCAGGCAGTGGCTCGCCCGACACACGGCTGGAAACGGCAGGGGCGAGGACACGAGGGGGCGCGGTGGTTCTTATAGGACCAATTCCGATTGTCTATGGTTCTGACCCAGGAATAGCGCGCTGGATGCTCCTCCTGGCCCTTGTGCTGATGGCCGCGCTCCTGATGACCTTCGTGCTGCTGGTGATTCTTTAAGCCACGGTTCCCTCTAACCGGTCGCGCCTAGGGTCTCTCCTTCTTGACCATCTTCTGGGAAAAGTCCTGCTTTCTCCCGGGAGCAATCCTTATCATTATCGTAAGTCCATTTATAATCGATTAGGGGGACCTCCTTGGCCTACGAGCTCACGCCTCTGGCGCTACCTAATATCACCGGAGCCCTCTTGACCTTCCTCATGCTCTACTTCCTCCTCCTGTTCACTCCCCACACACGCGTAATGAGAATTCTTGCCATTTACGTTTATTTCGCGGGCGTCACAACCCTGACCTGGGCGATGATAACTCTCTCCGCCGACGCCCAGACACGCTTATTCTGGACACTAATGAATTCCCTCTTCATTGTCACCCTCTTCCCCCTTCAGATTCACTTCCTTCTCCTTTATATTGGCAGGGCGAGGTGGCTTGTGGATAGGGTATGGCCCCCATCGATGCTCTATATCCCCGCGATCATTCAGATTTTACTACTAGCCCAGCCCGCAGTCTTCAGGCTCTTCTATATATTCTGGATAGGGGCGCTGGGCGCGGTGCTGTTCCTTTCGATTCACACCCTCAGGCTCGAAAGGAACCCCCTCTCGAGAGCGCAGAAGGGGCTGATGGTGGTCTTTCTCCTGATTCCTTTTATCTGGCTCATCCTTTCCATAATCATCGCCCCTCTGCTCAGCCAGGACGTGACTTGGCTCTCGGGCTACTTCATGGCATTCTCATCGGGAATAGCAATCTACGCGATGCTGCGATACCACATACTGAACACGGAAATAATACTAAGGAGCGGGCTCGTGATTTTCCTCACCTCCGTGTTACTAGGGGCTTTGGTCTATTCCATTCTTTCAGTCCTCACAGTAATGTTCAATTTAGCAGTCACGCGTGAGGCACGCCTCCTCACATTTTTCATCGTCGTCATCTCGACCTGGTTCTTCAGGCCGATATATGACTCGGGAACAAGGTTCGTAGAATGGCTGGCCCCCGATCTGAAGTGGAAGGAGTGCAGGCTGGAGCAGGTCTTCCTGATGGACTACAACGGCATCAGGGTCTCATCAGCCAGCAGGGCGGAAGCCGCCATGGACGAGGACCTCGCGGGCGGAATGCTGACAGCGGTCCAGCAGTTCATCCTCCACACCTTCAAATCCGAGGGCCGGGACAACGTCCGCACGATAAGTCTAGGGAAGCACAGAATTCTTATTGAACACGCACCCCCTCTGTATATCGCCCTTGTCTTTACAGGCCATGAGGCCCCCGAGTTGAGAAGGGACGTCAGGGCAATTCTTAACAAGGTAATGGAGAGGCATGGCGATAGGCTCAGGAACTGGGACGGGAACACCGCTGGTATGGAGGACGTCGACCGAATGCTGCAGGAGCTGCTCGCGAGGTCGGAGCCATCTTAAGACCCGGGGCCCCCCGACATTTGCAGTTCCGGACGCTACATGGCTACATATAAGCTACAATTCATAGATGAATTAATATACAGCAAACAACAGGATTGGCCAGCAAGACCGGAGGAATGGGTGTGAGCGGGGATAGAGAAAGAGTGTCACGGTCCGGCAGAGCGCTGCTGATTGGTGGGCTATTGGTCTTCGGAGCGGTTTTCGGAGGGGCCGTCCTGGCGCTCCACTCCGGGACCCTCCGGCCGGGCGCCTACTCGACGGGGGCCTTTGTCTTTACGGACGCCTACCTCTTCGGCGGCGGCGGGAACGAGCTCCTTGTGGTCACCGCTGACAGGAACAACGACCCCCTTCCAGGGCAGGAAGTCAGGGTCTACCTCACGAATTCCAGCGGTACCTTCGAGCTTTTCAATGGAAAAACAGACAACGCTGGGGTTCTCCAAGCGAGGTTTTATGTCCCGGAGCAGCCGGGTGGGTCCGGGGCGCGGGAGAGGGCCCCGGAGTATGACGGAAGGGTCCTCCTCACGGTTGTGGCGGGCAGGGAGACGATTCAGAGGAGGCTTGAGGTCTACAACCAACCATCCTACTCGGGTGCCTTCTCGGCCGACCCGGGCGCCTTCGCATCGAAGGCGCCGGAGGGAGGTGAGAGGCCCTCCGTTCAAGACCGGGTTCCCCCGAAATTATACCTGACGATGGACAAGCCCCGCTACCAGCCCGGGCAGACGATGCGCCTCCGCACCCTCTCCTTCTGGCCCGGCGCGGCCAACACCGAAAATGTGACCTATGAAATCTCCGACCCCTCCGGGAACAAGCTCTTCAGGACAACGCTCGTCCCGAACAAATTTGGTGTCACATTCCTAGATTACCCCCTCTCGGATATCCTTCCTCTGGGCGAGTACAGGGTCTCGGCCAGCACAACCTCCGCCCTTACGGTCAAAAGTGTGCCGGTGGAGCGGTACGTCCTGCCAAAGTTCGGGATAGAGTTTAGGAACGTCTCCAGCCCTCTGACCCTCGACAGGCCTGTGACGGGTGAGATATACGTGAGCTATTTCTTCGGAAAGCCGGTGGAGGGTTCGGCAAGAATAACCGCGCGCCTCTACTCGAGCGATATGTGGTACTGGTACGAGACGGAGACGGGAGCGGTGGACAGAATAATCGGCAACGCCACGGCCGAGGTGAGGGAGGGGAGGTGCGCCTTCACCCTCCCCCCAGCACGGGAATTTATATCTTATACAGGTTATTCCTGGATAGACAAATACAGGCAGTACAATCTCGACATCAGGGCCGAGGTCACGGACACAGGTGGACACACTGAGGCCAAAAACACCACAATCGTCCTAAGCCCAGAGGCCTTTTACGCCACCGCGATTCTGGAGACCGCCACGCCAGGCCAGCCCTTCACGGCGCAGGTCCTCGTCAGGGACCCGCTTGGAGCACCGGTGCAGGGGGCACACGTGGCCCCCTCCCTAAAGAAATGGAGCGCCAAGAGGCCCCTGCCCGAGGTCGTGACGGACCAGCGGGGCATTGCGCGCGTGACCTTTATTTATAACAAAGAGCAAACTCTGGAGCTAAAGGTCTGGACAGGCGACCCCTCAGCAGCAGAGACCACCAGCTACTCCTTCTGGGACATCTCGGCAGTCAAGGTCGTTCCTGAAAAGAGGTTCTACAATGCAGGAGAGACCGCCCGCGTCACAGTCTACGCGGACCCCCAGGACGACCTCTACGGCGTCGCCGGACTGGCTTTCGTCAGTGTTCTCGTCGAAGGAGAGCCTGTCATTGAGAAGAGCGTGGCGCTCGTCGGGGGGAAGGGTGACCTCTCGTTCAGGGTGACCGAGGAAATGGTCCCCTCAATTGAAATTGAGGCGCGGAAGCTCTCTGTCATGTCGTACGAGAGCTATTACTACGGCTTATACGAAGACTACTATTATTACTACTATTTCAGGGGTGGGTCAGGGCCGGCGGGAGACAGGCTGGAGGGCAGATATACCGTCGCCACCGACCGCGCCGCGATCGGCGTGGGGATAGCGAACCAGCTCAACGTGACCATCACTCCATCGAAGCAGCAGCTCAGGCCCGGCGAGGAGGTCGAGCTTCTGTTCAATGTGCTCAACGGCACGGACCCCGCAAGCGCCGCCCTTGCAGTCGCGATCGTGGACGAGGCCCTGCTCGCGATGGGCGGGGAGAGCGCCTTCGCGGAAATTCGCCAGGACCTTCAGAAGGACCCCGGGTTCGAGCAGTACAGCATCTACTCCTATGTGTGGGGCGGATTGAGGGCCGTGGAGATGGTGGTGCCTCTCTTCCGCTCCGACTTCTACAGCGACTACCGCCCGGACGCAGGTATCCTCACCTATTCATCGGAAGTGAGATCCGCCGGCAGTGCAGTCTCAGGGGGCGACACGGAGGTGTCGAGGGGCGTGCTCCTCGGCGTTGCAGCACTCGGTGTCGCTGGCTACTTCGGCGTCATCCAGCTCGGGATCAGGTTCAGAAAAATCGCGCTGGCGCTACTCGCCTCCCTTCTCATACTTGCGGCAGCCGTACCCGCTGCGCTCTACTTCTTCCCCCAGCATGGTCCCGCGGCCTTCTCCGACACCAGCCAGCCCCTCAGCTTCACCGGCTACACGAGAGCGGGCTCTGAGAGCTACTACGGCGACATGTACCGAGGACAGGCCGAGCGCTCCGGCGGTGCGCCTCCGCAGCCCGCTAAGGGGGAAGCATCGGCGGCCGGCAACGGGAGCGCGGGCATGGGGTACCAGCCCCGGGGCGTCATCGGCCCGGGTAGAGAGGTCACAGTCCGGACCTGGTTCCCGGAGCTCTGGTACTGGAACCCGCTGGTTGTCACGGGCGAGGACGGAAGTGCCCGGCTTGTCCTCCACGCCCCTGACTCGATCACGACCTGGCGCGTCGAGGCGCTGGGCTCGACGGTGGACGGCCGGGTCGGCGTGGGAAACGGGAGCCTGGTGGTCTTCCAGCCCTTCTTCGTCGACCCCGACCTCCCGGCCTCCATCGTGAGGAACGACAGGTTCACATTCAGAGTGCTGGTTTTCAACTACGAGTCCAAGGAGAGAACGGTGCTCGTCGAGCTCTCGCCCTCGGACTGGTACAGGATGGTCAGCTCCCCCACCTCCACGGTGGTCGTGGGGGCGAACTCCGTCTCCTCGGTCGCCTTCACAATCCAGGCGCTCAGGGTCGGAGTCCACGGGCTCAGGGTGACCGGAACCACCGACGGACGTCAGGACATCGTCGTGAGGGAGCTCGCGGTCGAGCCCGACGGGAGGCTCGTGGAGGACATCAGGAACGGAATTCTCGAGAACGACGACACCGCCCGTTTGACCTTCTCTCTCGACCCGAGGAGAATCGCGGGAAGCGAGGTGGCCTATGTTAAATTACAGGCCGGGGTCGAGTCGGTCATCCTTGACGGCGCGGAGCAGTTCATCGAGATCGTCTCGGGCTGCGGGGAGCAGTCAACCTCCCGCCTCTCGGTGGACATCGTGGCCTACGAGAACTACATGAAGGGCCGGCCCGACCCGGCCAATGTCACGCGCTACCGGGACATTATCAACATGGGCATCCAGCACGAGGCCCAGTACCTGAGCTCGAACACGGGAGGGCACGGAAGGGCGATCGTGTGGCACCAGGGCGAGGCGCCCGATATATGGCTGACCGCCTGGGCCCTGCAGGCGTACAAAGACCTTCAGGACAACGGCTTCCTGGCCGATGCCTCCATAATCCCGGACCTGCAGACCTACCTGCTCTCCGCGCAGGGCGCCGACGGCCACTGGGAGATACCCGACGTCGGCCACTGGTCCCTGAACTCCGCTCTGAAGAGCCAGAAGCTGGCCTCGACCGCCTACATCGCCCGCGCGCTGGCCTACTCTGGCCTGAGCGGCTCGAGCGACGCCCTCCAGAGAGCGGTGAGATACATCGAAGCGAACATAGGGAGCGCCTCGGAGTCCTTCACCATCGCTCTTTGCCTCGACGCGCTCGAGATGGCTGAGGGCAGCCGGAGCGTCAGGAGCTCGCTCGTCCAGAAGCTCGCCGCGTCCGTGAAGGAGGGGGCCTCGGGGGCGAGGTACTGGGAGTACGCGGAAAAGGAGCCGGGCTGGTACTGGTGCAGCGACAACACGGTCGAGACCACGGGGTACGCGGTGATGGCCCTCGCGAGGGCCGGGAGCTCGCCGGAGCTGGTTAGGGCCGGGGCAAAGTACCTGGTTCTCCAGAGGAGCGCTGGCGGCTACTGGGGCTCAACCCACAACACCGCGGTCGCCTTCACAGCCCTGAACAGCTTGGACGAGATAACGCCCTTGAAGTCAATGACGGTCGAGGTCAGGGCCAACGGGACGCTGGTCGGGAGCGCAAGCTTCAATGATGAAAACAAAGACATGACGTACATGATGGACCTGAGGCCCTGGTTCCTTAGCAGCGAGGGAAATGTGGCGGCGAGGGAGGTCAGCATCAGCCTCCGCAGCTCGGGCGAGGGAGGTGTGTTCTACCACATCTACACGAAGCAGAACATAGAGTGGGCGGCGCCGATGCCCCTACCGCCGCCGGAGCTGGAGCTGAGCCTCAGCTACGACAACACAACGGTCTCATTGGGCGAGGTGGTGGTCGCGGAGGCGGAGCTCGTATACAGGGGCCCCGCCGGGATGCTCAGGATGGTGCTGGTCGAGCTCAGGGCGCCAACGGGCTTCGTGCTCGACGAGAGCGACTTCCGCGAGCTGCTCTCTGAAGGGAGAATAAGCTTCTATGAGTTCAGGAGAGCGGACAGGGCGCTGGTCTACCTGGACGGCGTCGAGAGAGAGAGGCCGGTGAAGCTCGACTACACGCTGACCGCGATGAGGCCCGCGACCTCGCTGCTCCAGCACGTCAGGGCCTGGGACATGTACAACACGACGCTGATGGTCGAGTTGGGGGCGGTGGGGTTCGAGGCGACCGGCTAAGCGGGGCTGGGTCGAGGAAGGAAATCAATAATAGGGACCAGCGCTCTCGGGTCACCATGGACCTCGCCAGAATTCGCTCCGACTTCCCGGTACTCCAGAGGGAGGTGGGCGGGAAGCCGATCATCTATCTAGACAACGCCTGCATGACCCTG
The DNA here is from genome assembly GCA_038851035.1 of Thermoplasmata archaeon. Lineage (NCBI taxonomy): Archaea > Methanobacteriati > Thermoplasmatota > Thermoplasmata > Thermoplasmata archaeon. The sequence continues at coordinate 1,483 of JAWCLH010000008.1, read as the reverse complement.
AAGCCCCGTCAGGTCGTGGAGGCGATGACCGACTACTACAACCGACTCTCGGCCTGCGGGGGCCGGTCGGTGCACAAGCTCGCGACCGAGGTCACGGTCAAGTTCGAGGAGGGCCGGGAGAGGATGAGGCGCTTCCTCAACGCCAACGAGCACAGGGAGATCGTTTTCACGCGCAATGCGACCGAGGCGCTCAACCTTGTCTCGCGATCCTTCGACCTGAAGAGGGGGGACATCGTCGTCACCACGGACAAGGAGCACAACTCAAATCTCGTTCCGTGGCTCAGGCTGCGCGACGAGAAGGGTGTGAGGCATGTCGTCGTCAAATCAAGGGACGACGGCACCTTCGACCTGGAGGCCTTCGAGAAGCTGATGAGCAGGAGGGTGAAGCTGGTCGCGATGGTCCACACCTCCAACCTGGACGGCTACACAATCCCCGCGGAGGAGGTCATTAAAATAGCCCACGACCACGGCGCGGTCGTGCTCCTCGATGGGGCCCAGAGCGCGCCGCACCGCGAGGTGGACGTGAGGAAGCTGAATGTGGATTTCTATGCATTCTCGGTCCACAAGATGCTCGGCCCGACGGGGACCGGAGTGCTCTACGGCAAATACGAGCTCCTCGACGCGCTCAGGCCCTTCATCGTCGGCGGGGACACGGTCGAGAGGACCACCTACGACGACTACAGAATGCTGAAGCCACCGGCGAAGTTCGAGGCCGGTCTCCAGGACTACGCCGGCGTGATAGGGGCCGCGGCGGCGGCTGAATATCTGATGAACATAGGAAGGAGCAATGTCCACGAGCACGAGGTCAGGCTGAACACGATGCTCACGAGGGGCCTGAAGGAAATCCCGGGGGCGAGAATTCTCGGCCCCGCCGACCCGGCCCTGCGGGGCGGAATCACGAGCTTCAATATTGAAGGAATGGAGCCGCATGACATCGCGATGATTCTGGACGAGGTCGCGAACATAATGATTCGCTCCGGCCAGCACTGCGTGCACTCCTGGTTCGCGGCGCGCGGGATAAAGGGCTCGGCCCGGGCGTCGCTCTACCTCTACAACACCGAGGAGGAGGTAAAGACGTTCCTCGAGGTTCTGGGGAGGGTGGCGGGGGAGCTCTCCTCGTGAATCGGGGGGGCGAGGTGGGCCGGGCGGCGGACTGGTGCGGGGGCGCGGAAACTGGCGGAGCGTGGCTGCAATAAGGGAATATTGATTTGATGGGGGATGGCCCAAAATTTGCAGGTGCCCATAGGAGACGGCAATTGCCGGTTGTGGAGTCCTGAATTAAGTTCCTCTCGTTGATTTGAGTTCATGTCCCGGACCCCCTCTCTACCGTGAATCCCTCTTCCAATAGATAGGCAGGGGCATATCTGGCAACCATCTTGATGTTCTCCCTGATGAACGCCCTTCTCTTTGCAGGCCACATCTTCCTGATGAACGCCTGGAACGGCGTCTCGCACTCCTCGAGCCTGAGGCTCCAGTGCGGCCT
>JAWCLH010000007.1 GCA_038851035.1 Thermoplasmata archaeon | reverse complement strand
TTTCGGTTGTAAAGCTCCAGGAATAATCCTCCAGCATCGGCGCCCCTTCCAGCGAGAGCGCCCCTGCCCTGACAGTAACATTGTAAGTGGTGTTTTCTTTAAACTCGGGATGGGTCAAGGCGACATTCCTCAGATCCTCGGACCAGGATGGAGTGAGGGTCGTTGATGGTGCGATGGTAATATTCAACGATGTTCCATTCATCGCCTCGCTGAATGAGATCTCGATTGGGGCGTTGAGCGATACATTCGTTCCAGTTGGATTATGGGATAGGATGCGCGGGGCGGGGGCGAAGTCGACGGCGGCGTCGCCCAAAACGATGTTGCCCCCCGTGGCACTAGTAATATTTATTGGGACGATTATGAAGCCGTCCACGGCCTCGGCGCGGTGGGCGGTCACATAGGTGTAAATCGCGTCCGTGAGATTAGAGGCGGGCACTGTGCCGGTGAGCGAGCCGGCATGAAACCACTCAATGGTGCCGTCGGTGCCCACATCAATAGAAACATCGGAAGGATAGTGCTCAATTGTATACTCGATTGTCAGACCCCTCAGAAAGGCCGTACCGTTGCCGTTCCCTGTAAACGCAGAGCGCCAGTATATAATGTTGCTAGGAGATGTGAGATTCATCAAAGTGTCGTTTTGAAACACTTGCCAGGTGGTTCCGTCAGATGAGAGTTCCACTCCGATGACGGAACCGGGAGTAGGGTGTGAATCAATCACCGGTCTAGCTGCAACAATGCGACCTTCAGGTGAAATGACGGTCGGGCCAGGAGCGGAGGTGAGGATGGCATTAATAAGATAAGGCGAATATTTAATGTAAAATTCTGACATGGTAGGAGTAACATTTGAATCTGAAGTGGTTAATGTACTATTGTACTGAATGAAAGGCCCCCAATTAGATAGATTAGAGGTAAATATGTTATAGGTATAATTCGATATAATATTCTGCCATTGCGACCAAGAAATGTTCTCCGGGGACATTCTCAGCTTCACGGAAACGGACGTGTTTGACGGGACGTTTTCAATCCATGACACGATATATGAGTAGGGGTTGTTTCCCAGTACAATCGAGGACTCCAAAGAACCATTGGGAGTATAATTGAACATACTAACGGCGGAAAGGATCTGTCCAACGTCGGTTGATGACCACCCTCTATAATATATTCTGAAGCCTCCCGGAATCGAGAACACCCTCCCGCCTACATAAACACCCCCAAGGTCATTTTGATCACCGGGGGCGATCCTCACGCCGTCTTCTTTGGTCCAATCAATAAGGTTCCGGGATAGTGCGCTTCTTATTCTTGGTTTGTTATCGGCCGCGTACTCATTATTGCATGTATAGAACATTCTGTATGTGTCGTTTTTTAATAATGTTATCACGGGACTGTAGACTCCGTCATTTTCGAAATCGCTCGTAGCGCCGATATCTATTCTCACGCCGCTTTCCTTCGTCCAAGTCAATGTGTCCGAAGAAATAGCACTCAATATCCTATGTCTTCCATAATTAACATCTAGACCTACATAATATAACCTATATCCTCCTGGATAGGGCTCGACCCAGACTTTTCCGCAGGCTCTTGCATTGTCATAGCCGTCCGAACGTCCCCCCGGAGAGAGCCTAAGACCCTCTTTGACCCAATTAAGGCCGTCTATGGAATAGGCGCTCGCGATGTAGGCGGGGACGCCTTCGATACCGTTTGTGCATGTATACAGCATTCGGAGTGCTCCATCTGGAAGAATGATGATGTAAGGGTCGCTCACGACCCTATTCTCATATCCAGAACCGCCACCCGTGTCCACACGCACCCCGTTCTCCTTTTGCCATACCAGACCGTCTTTGGAAATGGCGCTCAGAATCTTGCCCTTCTCCGACGAGAGGTTAATGCCCGTGTAATACATGCGGTAAGTTCCATTCGCCAATCTAATAATGTCAAAATTCCCATCGAGAATCGCATCGTCACCCATGGATGAATTGTCGAGGCGAATCCCCGGTTCCTTGGTCCAGTTTAAAAACTCGGTGTTCCGAGGCAAAAGGGAGAGGCACTCTCCCACCTCGAGCCCGACCGCATTTGGTCGTATCATCCCATTTTTCTTTAACCAGAGTGCCATAACCCCATTCGTGCATTATTGGCGTGACATTCGTATCGCTACTCCACAGCGTCAGGTTCAACCGTATTTTGGGATATCTGCTGGCGTCCACCAGAATGGGGTCGCCGTTTTTGAGATAGGAAAGGAGCGTGTTATTGCTCTCGTCGGTGACATTGACCCAGTACCCGCTATTTGGCGGAAGGGTGGCGTTCACATAGAGGTTGCCGTAAGTTTGGAGAAATGGTGAGAGGAGAGGAGTGTTATACAGCATAACATTTTCCCGCCACCCCGTACCCACTCCCCATTTCGTTATTCTGGGAGTGATATTCTGGTCGCTCGTGTTGACATTTAACCTCATCACGAGCTCCCTGTAAGGCTCCTCCATCCCCGCCCACAATGAGAGGTCCAGCTCATCCCCGTTCCTCAGCCCTTTCTGGAGCATCGCGTTACCCGCCCCAGGGTCGAGGATGTCTACTGAATAATTCGTCCCGCTCGGGAATTCGCCCTGAACCATAACGCGGGAATATGCAGACACATTTAAAGCTGGAGATAAAAGCCTACCTGAGCCGCTTTTATCGGCCAGGCACAGTGCTCCGTTTACCATCGCTAGGTTCTCGCATTCTCCTCTTCCCAACGCCTCCTCCGCCGTCTCCTCCCACCAGCTCCCGAAGCCTACGAGCCCTATGCCCTCCGGTGACAGGGTCAGGTTTGTCCTCTCCGCCGCATCCTCCCAGATTTCAGTGGCGTTGGCGGACCAGCTGTGGTTCGTGTAGAGCGGCAGCCCGGTCACGTTCAGAACGGCGCCCTTCACCAGCCCGTCCACGGGGACCCTGAGGCCCGTCGTGCAGGTCCCTCCGCCTGGAGGGAACGAAAACGTGGCCGAGGGAGTGATTTCAACAGGAATCCAGTCCGGAAACGCCCCCGGGAGGGGGAGAACCATGAGAGCGATTGTTAAAAGACATACCAACCTGCGCCAGCGCGGCATGGCACGCACCCTGCGGGAAATCGGGATGCAGGATATTTAACGGTTGCGCAGTGCTCAAAACGGTACCGGGCCGCTCAACCGGCACGCTCATTTCCGTCCTTGCGCATCGTGCTCGATTCGCCCGAGCGCGGCGCGGGACGACATGACCGGCAGGGCATCGGCGAGCCCGAGCAGCGCCCTATCCCCCGTCACGAATATGTCCGGCTCTGTCCCCAGAGCAGCGGCAATGATGGGCGCGTCGCTAGCGTGTGGGGCCATCTCTCTCCCCTTTGGGATAAGGGCCGCATACTTAATTCTCGGCACCATTTCCGACCCTTCGGATATCACTCGAAGGAGCAGAAGCGCCGGCTCGATGTCATCGGAACCAGAGAATTTCCCGGCAATGACACGGAGAGCCTCGTCATAGACGTCCTCCGGGAGCACCAGCCTGATATCTCCCCGGATGGCGAGGACCAGAATTCTTCTCTCGTTGCCAGGAAAGAAGAGCCCGGAAACGATGGTGTTGGTATCAACCAGCACCCTCAGCATAGAGCTCCTTCCAGGTGCGGGCCTTCTCCCTCTTCACAAGCGTGGCGAGCCTTCTGCGTGTGAGGCGGAGCCGGCGCCTGCGGCGGTCGAACGGCCGGAAGAGCGTCTCGACCTCCTCCAGCGGCATGATGATTATGCCTTCCTCCGTCTCCAGGAAGATCACCATCTTGCCGCTGGAGAGGCGCCTGCCCTGCCGGATTCTGATCGGTATCGTCACCTGACCCTTCGATGTGACCTTCGAGGCGCCGATGCTCACCGGACCACCAGACACAGGTATTACTTTTCTTACCAGATAAACATTTGCTACCATATCAGGTCCGGCAGCGGAGCCTCCCCGGCGCCATTATCCACGGCCCGCTACCGGCGGCTTCCCTCCTCCCGCCCACCGCCCCTCCGCCCGCACCCCTGCACCCCGTCCCTGCCCCATTCCCCCGTCTCCGCCTGCCCGCCCCCACCCACCCCTGTCACCTGTACCCGGCGACCTCGTCCCCCGCCCCCCTCAGTCCCCCACCCGCCAGCTCTTTTGCAAGCCGCTCGTAGAACCTGACCATCCTCTCGTCCGCCGTTGGCCTGACCATCGCCAGCGCCCTCTCGAAGTGCGCGGCCGTCACCCTAGCGGCCTGGATATTTTCCCTCATCGCCGCCAGCGCGGCTTCGCGAACAAGCGCCTCGATGTCCGCGCCCACGAACCCCTCGAGCCTGGCCGCCAGGGCCTCCAAGTCCACGCCCTCGAGGGGCATGTTTCTCGTGTGAACTTTGAGTATCGCGAGCCTCGCCGCCCTGTCAGGCGGGGGAACGAGAATAAGCCTGTCGAGCCTGCCGGGCCTGAGGAGCGCGGGGTCTATCATGTCGGGCCTGTTGGACGCGGCGAGGACGATGACGTTGTCCAGCCTCTCCAGGCCGTCGAGGGAGGTCAGGAGCTGGTTCACCACCCTCTCGGCCGCGCCGCTGTCCGCGCTCTGTCCCCGTCGGGGCGCGAGGGCGTCGAGCTCATCGAGGAAAACGATCGAGGGTGAGTACTGCCTCGCCTTCTTGAACACCTCCCTTATCGCCCTCTCGCTCTCCCCGAGCCACTTCGAGAAAACCTCCGGCCCCTTGACCGATATGAAGTTCGCAGACGACTCCGTCGCCACGGCGCGGGCGAGGAGGGTCTTCCCGGTCCCCGGCGGCCCGAATAGAAGGACGCCCTTCGGGGCCTGAATACCGAGCCTCCGGAACGACTCCGGGTGCTTCAGGGGCCACTCGACCATCTCGCGCAGGCGAGCCTTGACGTCATCAAGCCCGCCGATGTCTTCCCACCTCGTCCCGGGGACCTCGACCAGAACGTCTCTCAGCGCGCTCGGCTCTATGTCCCTCAGCGCGTCCCGGAAGTCCTCGGCCGTGACGCGAATTCCCTCGAGCGCTTCCGGAGGAATCGGTTTGTCGAGCGCGAGCTCCGGGAGGGCGCGCCTCAGGCACCTCATCGCGGCCTCCCTGCACAGCGCGGCGAGGTCCGCGCCGACGAAGCCGTGGGTTGCGTCCGCGATGCTCCCCAGGTCCAGGCCCTCCTCTAGAGGCATGTTCCTCGTGTGGACCTGGAGAATCTCGAGCCTCCCCTGCCTGTCCGGGACGCCGATCTCGATCTCCCTGTCGAACCTCCCGGGCCTCCGCAGCGCGGGGTCGATCGCGTCCACCCTGTTGGTGGCTGCGATGATGATCACCCTGCCCCTGCCCTGAAGCCCGTCCATCAGCGTCAGCATCTGGGCCACGACCCTCCTCTCGACCTCGCCGTGGACGTCACTCCTGCGCGGCGCGATCGAGTCGAGCTCGTCTATGAAGAGAATCGAGGGCGCGGCCTTCTCCGCCTCCTCAAACTTCTTTCTCAGGTGCTCCTCTGAGGCGCCGTAGTATTTGTCCATGATTTCCGGCCCCTGAATGGAGAAGAAGCTCGCCCCGGCCTCGCTCGCCACCGCCCTCGCGATCATCGTCTTGCCGGTTCCGGGGGGCCCGTAGAGCAGAACGCCCTTCGGGGGCTCGATGCCGAGCCTCTCGAAGAGCTCGGGGTGCTTCAGAGGGAGCTCGACCATCTCCCTGACCCTCTTCAGCTGCTCCCCGAGCCCCCCGACGTCCTCGTAGCTCACCGCCGGCGGGAGCCTCTCCTCGCCCCCAGCCTCCTCCTTCAGCACCAGCTCTGTGTCCTCGACGAGCTGGACCACGCCCGCCGGGTAGGTCGAGACCACGACGAAGGCGAGGGTTCCGCCCATCAGCGCCATTCCCGGGACAAAGACTATGTCTCCCTTGCACATCGGCCTCTTGAGCAGGGCCCTCCTCACAATGCCCTCGAGTCCGCCGCCTGAACGAACCCTGCCCTCTTCCCCCATGAGTTGGGCGAGCACGAGCTTGCGCGCGGGGCTTGCGTCGGCCTTCGCCACGACCGCGCGGTCGCCTATCGAGAGACCCGCATTCTTTCTTGTGAGACCGTCGATTTTCAGAAGACCCTTATTCTCATCCTGGGGTGAGAGCATCCTCCAGACCACCGCGGCCGTGGTCTTCTTGCCCCTTATCTCCACGATGTCCCCCGGCGAGACTCCCAGCGCGAGCCGGCTTGCGGTGTCGAGCCGGGCTCGGCCAGCGCCCACGTCCTCCTGATGGTCCGTTGCTGCAACCCTCAGCACTATGTTCTCTGCCATTTCCAGCCTCGGATGTCGCTACCCTCACAAATCCTTTTTGGCCCTGCGTCTCTGCCTCAGGATGGCCTCATCCAGCGTTAGCTCGCCCTTGACCACCCTCTCCGCAAGACGGTCCGAGATTGTCACCGCGCCCTGGCTTTCGATGCGACTCAGGCGCTTCACGTTGTTGAGCTCGCCCCTCTTGGGAACCGTCTCCAGCCTCCGCCTGACCACGGGGCCGCTGAGCAAGGCGATGTCTATAGCGGCCCGAATGTGCGGGAGCCGGGCGCCGCGCGAAGTGTAGCGCTCGTCCGCCATCTCGACCGGGTGCCCGAGTTCGAGAAGGAGGTTGATGATGCGGTTCCTGTTGGGCGGGTCCCCGCCGCCGACCCTGAACCTGATCTCCCTTGAGGGGTAGGTCTTTAGAACCCGCCTGACCTCCTCCGAGAGCTCTTCGGGCGAGTGGAGCTCAGCGGTGTGGAGCACGGTCCCGTCGCCCAGAACCGCGAGACCGATTCTCTTTCCAGGGTCGATGCCGAAAATAATTCTCTCCCACTCCCTCCGTCCCGCCAGGGCCTCCTCGGCCATCCTGACGCTGAGGCGAATCGAGTGCTCGTCGACCCCGGGAACCACAACTTTGGGCCTGAAATCGATTTCCTCCTCCTCGGTGGCGGTTGTGACCACAACGCCCACACCCGAGGGCACAGGGTCGGAGGGTGAGAGGCTTAAGAAGGGCCTGCGCAGGGCCTTGAGCGCCCTCACGAGCTCGTAATAAACCTCGAAGTCCTCTGTGGCTATGGCGATGAGCTTCATTCCAGCGCGATCCCCGCCCGACAGACTTGTCACTCCTCGAGCAGTCTTTTGCTCTTCTCAATCCCCTTCCGCGCCACCTCCGCCCCCTTCTCGATGACTTTCCCCACCGCCTCAGTTCCAGCATCTATGACCTTCTTGACCTCCGGGGTATCCCTTAGAATCTCAGCGGCCGCTTTCACGCTCCGGTCCGCTACTTCGAGCACCTTCCTACCTGCTTTTTCAGCCACCTTGGCGCCCTCGTCCATGAGCTTGCCGCCCTTTTCGGCGGCTCTATCAATGACCCTGCTGGTCCTCTCGGCCGCCCTCTCCACCACTTTGCGCACCCTTCTTCGCCCAGACACGGCGCTCCCTCCCCGGATGCATTAACTAAAACAATCCGGCGGTTTAAAGTCTTTTTCAGGGCCCCGGTCACAGCGCCCGGTCGATCCCGCGCCTCATCCTTCCCTGCTCCGCCTGATAAAGATCATGAATGACTGGTCCGGAAGGAAGTCGTGGGTGTTGGTCAGCGCGAACCCGGCCGACTCCATCTCCGAGACGAGAGTCTCGGGGGGCACGGAGTGCTCCGGGCTGTGCCCCCTGCCCGGCAAGTGCTCGACTATCGCCACCCTGCCGCCGGGCTTGAGGAGACGCCCGAATTCGGAGAACAGTGCCGGGCGGTCTCGGATGTGGTGGGTGACGTTTCTCATGAATATGAGGTCCAGCGAGCCCTCCGGCACTTTCCTCGCGGCCTCCTCAGGGGTGAGCGCCTCCAGCCCCTTCAGGCCCCGCTTTGCAGCCTTCTTCCGGATGTACCTGAGAAAGGCCGGATTGATGTCCACGGCGTAGACCCTCCCCTCCCCTCCGACGAAATCGGCGAAGCGCATCGCAAAGTAACCTCCGCCGGCCCCGTAGTCCATCACGGTCTCGCCGGCGCGGGGCATCAGCGTCTGGAGAATTCGGTCGGGCCTGCTCCTCGCCCTCGAGGCCTTCCAGTTGAACATCCACGCCTTAAAAGCCCCGGGCATCAAACAGGGCAACAGGGGTGAGTGATTTATATTTTTTTATTTAACGCCCCCGCCCCTGTCTTTCCGGTATGCAACGAGCCCCCGCACCGATAATCCACATTCGTTGCGAATTCAGCGACGCCCCGTCTTGTCATGCCGGACGCGTCTCCTTCTCGAATCCCGGCGCTCAGACTGTCCTGTTGGTTAACGGGCCCGTGGGGACCGCTGGTGGCCTGCAGGCCACCGAGGACTAGGCGGGCCCGTGCAACGATTATTTAGACGGGCCCGCCGGGATTCGAACCCGGGTCTTAGGCTCCGGAGGCCTATGTGATTCCAAGCTACACTACGGGCCCATGCCTGCGGAAAAGGAAAAGAGCGTGGCCCTTCATTAAATCTGTGGTCCCGCTCCGGAGGCCTGTGTGACCGAAGATGAGCGAGCGGAGCGAGCTCATCGAGGCGAGGGAGAAACCGGAAAGGAGTGCGTGGCGGTTTCTCCCGGGTTCCAAGCTACACTACGGGCCCATGCCTGCGGAAAAGGAAAAGAGCGTGGCCCTTCATTAAATCTGTGGTCCCGCTCCGGAGGCCTGTGTAACCGCGCCCCCGAATTCAGAGCTTCAGGAGTCTTCCGTCGACCTCCACCCTAGGGTTGAGAATGATTCCGTCGACGTGGACGCCGGCGCGCACGCTCCCGCCGAAGGTCGAGTTGTCGCCCAGCGCGATGTGGACGGTTCCGACCACCTTCTCGTCCTCGAGCGGGTTGCCTATCAGCCTCGCCTTCGGGTTGAGGCCGATTCCGAACTCCGCAATATTGTAGGCGCCGTCCGGGTTCTCGAGCTTTGCAGCCGCGCCCTCGAGCGTCTTTTTCAGGGCCCTCGCCTGCGGCCCGCCGGTTATCTCCCTCGCCAGACCGTTTCTGACGACCATCCTGACGGGCTTCTTCAGAATGCCCACACCAGCCAGCGCCCCCGTGACCACGACCACCCCCTCCGCCGTCCCCTCCACGGGGGGCACGAAGAGCTCCCCCGCGGGCAGGTTTCCGAACGCACCCCTCTCGTGCAGAATTCCCGTGTCCGGAATCCACCTCCTGCCCTCGACCGAGAGCCTTATGTCGGTGCCCTCGGGCGTGGTCACGCGAACCTCCCTCGCTCCGGCGAGACGCCCTAGGAGGCCTTCTGCCCGTCGCTTGATCTGCCTGAAGTCCGCAGTCATGCCCCCCCGGCTCATCATCTCCTCGGTTATCATGGGCATCGTCGCTATGCGCGCGCCGGCCTCGTTCGCCTCCTTGCGCGCCTGCGTGTGGGATATAGAGAATGCGGTCGGGGCGATGACCACGTCAGCAGTCTTCATGATGGCCGCCACGGGAGCGGGCGGCTCCTCCCCGTGCCTGCTCCTCGGTAGCATCTTGACGAGAATCGCCTCCGAGCCCGCCTCCTTGGCGGCCCAGTGCAGCGCCTCACCTATGTCCTCCTTGATGATGTCCGTGACGACCACGACCCTCTCGCCCTTCTTCACCCTCAGGCAAGTATTTACCGCCGTGCGGGCTCCAGCCATTACGCTCATCTTCACTCCCCTTCAATACCGGTTTGAAACCGAGATGGGCATCATTTCTTCGGCGCGTTGCCCTCCTTGAATTCTGTGTAGCCACACTTCCCGCAGGAGGTCCTGTCCGCGTGTACGGCCAGAAAAACCCCCGGCCCGCACTTCGGGCACCACTGGTTCCTGCGCTGAATCTTTCCGCCCACGACAGTGTAGTAGCGCGCTATGGTCTCCTTTTTCCCGCCCTTCTCCTTCTCGGCGATTCCTCATCCCCCCTACTTCTTCTGAGGCGGCGCGCCTGGCGCCTTCTCCTCCGGCGTCGGCGGCTCCTTCGCGCCCTCCGGCTTCGCTGGCTTCTGCGCCTCCGCACCCTCCTTTTTCGGCGCCGCCTTGGCCGCCTTAGCCTCCTTGAGTTTGTTCCGCACGAGGGTCCTGTCGCGCTCGACCCTCATCGCCCTCTCTCTCGATTTGTATATCTTGGCGTAGCCGAGGGACTCCTGCTTCCCGAACTGGGATCTCATGTGGTCCACGATGACCAACTCCTTCTTCTCGTTGAGCATCGCGGCCAGCCTCTCGCGAACGAGTTCCCTCTCGGGCGTCTTCTCGCCCGGGTGGACGACCCTGAAGCGGACCTCCGTCCTTTCGAGCAGCGGGTTCTCCTTCCTTGAGATCACCACTACGTCCATCCCTCTCCCCTTTCCGGCCCGGACCATAACGAGGGGTGTATTTAGCTATTTCGTCGGAGCGCTCCTAGTCTTCCCCTCCGCCGCAACGCGCTTGACGATGGCCTCCATGACGTCGATGCACCTTTTCAGGCTGTAGCGCGTCTGGACGTCCTCGACTATCCATTTTCTATCGAGTGACTCGCATTTCTCAAGCGCCTCGACCGCCCCCTCCTCGGTAGCGTAGAGAAAGCCGTTCCTACCCTCGATGACAACCTCGGGGGCGCCGCCCACCGGTCTGGAGACCACCGGTAGCCCGGACGCGAGCGCCTCGAGGAGCACAAGCCCGAAGCCCTCCCAGAGCGATGGAAAGAGGAAAGCGTCCGCGGAGGCGTAGTGGGTCGCGAGCTCGCGGAAGCCAAGACTGGAGACAATGTGCATCCTCCCATCAAGGCCACACCTACGGATGAACCTGCGGAGCCGGGCCTCTTGGTTCCCCTTACCGATGAAGAGAATTCTGTCCTTCGGGTGCCTCTTTGAGTGAGCCTCAAAAATGCGCGCCGCCTCCATCACGTTTTTGCGCGCCGCGAGCCGTCCGACGAAGAGCAGTAGCCTCCCGTCGCTCCCCACGTATCTCGCCCTGAGGCCTTCGTCTCTGAGCGAGGGCGAGAATAGCCCCATGTCGGTGAGCTGAACCTGCTTGAACACGTTCCCCCTCGCGCCCAGAAAGCCCTCTCTGACAAGAACGCGGTCGAGGATGCCGCAAACACCTGCTCCATTACCCTCCGGCCCACCGGGGGGCGGCCGGGTTTCCTCCTCTGGCGCTCCACCGTCGCGGAATTCGCCGGCGGAGGTGGTGCGCGGGCGGGAATGAGAGGTGGAGCCTGTTCCCAGCCCAGTCCTACTCTCCTGCCGGAGCGCGTGCCTCATCCTCTCATTCAGAGCTCTTATCTCGCTGTCGCACTCGACCACGACCGCGTCGGAGCGCAGGAGCGCAAGGTCCTCGTATTTATCGTATCTGCCGGAAATCGTCAGGACCGCGAGGTCGTTGATTCCCGACACGGAGGTCAGCGATATCTCCCCGAGCCTGAGCGTGCTCCTTTCGCCCGCCCACGTACCGCACATCTTCGTGACGCAGGGGAACTTGAGTGTCTCATAGTCCCTCTCCCTGAGCAGGGTCATATTGCCGAATATCACGGCCGCGTCGAAGCCGCCCTCCCTGTTGACCTCGGGCACGGCATTTTTTCCGAACGAGAGGGCGAAGGCCATCGGGAGCTTAAGCCACCTCACCATATGGATGACCACACCATCGCGGTTCCACACCGGCGGGAGGGAGTGGCGGCGCGTGAAGACGTGGACCTCGTGCCCCCGCTCCGCGAGCCTGTTCGCCAGGGTGTGGGCTGCGCTGCCCACGCCTCCCCAGTGGTATGGGGGGTACTCTGATGACAGTATCGCGAGCTTCATCGGACCAATCTGGGTATCCGCGCCGGGAGTAATATCTTTGCCCCCACGCCCCGACTCGGGCGGGCCCATGCGCGAGCGGCGGGCGCGCATCTTGCTGGGTCGTGCCCCATGAAGGCTCGGGCCAGAAGGAATATATATGAGCCCTGGACCATTCCCGGGCGGGAGCATGGCAGAGGATGTGGCCGTCAGGCTTGAGGAGGTCCACAAGGTCTACTATACCTCGAGGCTCCCCGTGGTCGCCGTCAACGGCGTTTCGCTGGAAATCAGGAGGGGCGAGTTCGCGGTTCTCATGGGCCCGTCGGGCTGCGGCAAGTCCACCCTCCTTCACCTCATGGGGGGCGTGGACAGGCCGACCAGTGGCAGGGTCTTCGTGGACGGCCGGAATTTGGCCCGGATGTCCGATAACGAGCTCTCCGACTTCAGGAGGGATCGCGTCGGGTTCGTCTTCCAGTCCTATAACCTGATTCCCTCACTCACCGCCCAAGAGAACATCGAGATGCCGATGGTGATAAAGGGCCTCCCAAAGAGGGAGAGGGAGGAGAGGGTCGAGAGAATTCTGAGGCTGCTGGACATGAAGGACAGGGCCGACCACACCCCCTCGATGCTCTCCGGCGGCGAGGAGCAGAGGGTCGCAATAGGGAGGGCTCTGGCGAACGACCCGACCATCATCCTCCTCGACGAGCCCACAGGCAATCTCGACAGGGCGGGGGGGAGGGGAATTCTCGAGTTCCTCTCGAAGCTCAACAAAAAGGAGGGGAAGACTCTCTGCATGGTCACCCACGACCCTGAGCTCGCGTCGTTCGGGACGAGGGTCCTGCGCATGCTGGACGGAAAAATCGTCGGGGAGGGTGTGGGATGAGCTCGCGCGGAGCTCTTGACGCGGCCCAGGTGCGTGGGGGGCGGGCCGAGGGATGTCGTCCCTCCCGGAGCTTGGAGGAGCCGTGAGGCGCGCTCCCGTGGGGCGAGAGCGGCGGATGTGAGGCATTGAGCGGAATCTGGATATCGATGGGGATACCGACCACACCGGCTACGGGGGGGTGGGGATGAGGGAAGGGGCCTATCTTCTCAGGGGAGGATGGCAGAGGGGACGGTATGCCCTCGGCGCGGCGAGCCTAGTCGTCTCCACGACCATTATGATCGCGATCGGGGTGGTCTTCGCAGGTGGCCAGGCCGAGTTCAGGTCCTTCTTCGAGAGGGCCTACGCCTACGACTTCGAGATCGCGCGGGCGCGGGAGACCCTAAACGCCTCTCTGCTCAATGTCTCCGAGGTCGGTGAGGCCGTCCGCGGCGTCGGTGGAGTAGAGGGCGTCTACCCCTTGCTCGCGACCGTGCTCTTCACAATTCCCGACGGAAACAGCACGGTTACCCCTCTGGTCGTGTACGGCACCACCGGAGACTACAGGGCGGGGAAGCAGAAGGGCCTTCAGGGGAGCTACGACCTGAGCCCCGGGAAAGCCGTACTCAGCAGGAAGGCCGCGGGCAGGCTCGGCCTCGGCGTAGGGGGGAGGCTGGGCCTCCGCCAGCTACTGGGCCCCAGCCCCGCGAACCTGAGCCTGAACATAACGGGCGTGGCCGAGCTCGAGGGGAGGTTCCCGCCGGGCGTGGAGGAGTATGCCATCACCGGTATAGACTTCCTCGCGGAGCGGCTCAACCTCACGGGGCTCGCCACCTCTGTTCTGGTGACCGTCGATTCCTCGCTCTACGACCTCAGCGACCCCTCAGACCCCGCGCGCGGAGTCCGGGAGGTCGGTAAAAGAATCGCCCTCAGACTCGGGCCCGGCTACACCGTCACGTCGATGAAGAGCTACATCATCGAGCAGAGCGTGCAGGGCACGAGCTTCTTCGGAATCATGGTGTATGTCTTTTCGGCCTTCTTCCCGGCCGTCGCGGGCATAATGGTCGCATCCGTTCTCAATCTGTCCGTCGAGGACAGGGCCCACGATCTAGCGGTCCTCAGGCTGCTGGGGGCGAGGAGGTCCGCGGTGGCGGGTGTTGTGCTCTGGGAGCTGGGCCTCATCGTGCTCCTGGGCTTGCCCGCAGGCGTGGCGCTCGGAGTCGCCCTCCCCTTCGCCTTCGCGGGGTCGGTTCTCGCCGGGGCGAGGGCCTCCTCCATCGCGTCCACGGTGGCAGCGCAGGTCGCCATCTCCCTCGCCGTGCTCCTCCTCTTCTCGTTTCAGCCAATGCGCCGGGCTCTCAGGAGCAGCCCGATCGACGCCGTCAGGCGCTCGAGGCCCCTCGGCGAGCTCAGGTTCAGGGCCGACGGGGGCCTGGACCGCAGAATTCCACTAGCGGGGCTGGTGCTCTTCGTAGCGGTCGCCTACTCGACCCTCGCAATACCATACATCCTGATATTCTCGAGCGGGATGGAGATTCTCTTCTACCTGCTGGTCTCGGTGATGGTGATGCTTGTCTGCCTGAGCGTGGCGGCTCTCGGGGTCTCGACCAGGCTCGAGACGGGCATGATCGCGTTAGTGGCCCCCCTGACCGCGAGGGTGAATAGGCTGGCGAGGAAG
Organism: Thermoplasmata archaeon; assembly: GCA_038851035.1. Classification (NCBI taxonomy): domain Archaea; kingdom Methanobacteriati; phylum Thermoplasmatota; class Thermoplasmata; species Thermoplasmata archaeon. The sequence goes on along the minus strand of JAWCLH010000007.1, from coordinate 95,601 downwards.
AGCGTGCTCAGGTACGCGCGGCGCAACCTCTCGACGAACATTATCTTCGGTGTGGTAGTGGCTATACTGATATTCTTCACTTCGCTCATCTCGACCGTCAGGGGCTCTATCGAGGACACGGCGAGGTACGAGGCGGGCGCGGACATCAGGGTCAGGAGCGCCTACGACATGCCGGAGTCGCAGCTCGAGGCGCTTCTAGCGACCCCGGGAGTGGAGAGGGGCGCGGGCGTGGGGCCGCCGGTGGATGCGGAGCTCGGGGCGCTCGTGGGTCCGTCGGGAGTGAGGGTCAGGCTCTACGCGGCCGACTCTTCCTTCCCAGCGGCCTCCTACCTCTCCTCGGCGGACTTCCGCCAGGGGGACCCCACGGCCTTCGGGCTCGATAACTCCAGCATCATCATCAGCCGCTCGCTCGCCACGGCCCTTAACGCGGGCGCCGGGGACGTCATAAGAGCCTCGAGGGAGGACAGGAGAAGCCTCCTGACCGTCAGGGCGGTCCTGAACACCCTCCCCGGCTTCCCTTTCGAGGTCTCCCAGACCGCGAGGGCCGTGGACGAGACGCAGGCCGCGTTCGTCTCCTTCGAGCAGCACAGGTTCCTCTCGAACCAGAGCGCGCCCGCTAGGTACTACTCGAGCGTTTTCTTGAGGGTCTCGCCTGGGAAAGACCCCGAGAAGGTCGGGGAGGAGCTCCTGCTTCGCTTCTCGGACAGGCAGGGCGTCAGGGTCTCGGTGACGAAAGCCACCGTCAGGTCCGTGACCGAGGCAACGGCCTTTCTGGACGTGATTTTCTCCTCCGTGCTCCTCGGGATGATGATGGTGGCGGTCTTCTCCCTGATGTCCAACCTGTACGCGTCGATAAAAGAGAGGGAGTTCGAGATCGGCGTGCTCAGGTCCCTAGGCTTCAGGAGAACCCAGATACTCGGGTCCTTCCTGCTCGAGGGCGTGGCGGTGGCGCTGGGCGCGGTCCTGCTCGGAATTCTTGTGGGGCTGGTTGTTGGCTTGATGATGGTCTGGTTCATCGGGCTCCTGAGCGTCACGGGACTCAGATTCGTGGTCCCGTGGCACATCATCGCGCTCGTGCTCGGCGTGACTCTGGTCTCATCGGTTCTAGGAATTCTCCTGACCTCGCGTCAGGTCGTCAGAAGGGAGCTGATAGAGCTGGTCAGGAGGGCGGAGTGATTCCTCCGCCCGAGAATTCGAGAGCCCTCAGGGGTCTCCCTCCGCAGGTTAGGCGGGTTCGTCAACGTGAGGACGAGCTTCTCTCGTTCGGACCACGGTTCTCTTTCCCGAAGCTCGGGTCTCAGGATGTCGGAACGGGTCGGCTCAGCCCGCGCGCCTCAAGTACTCCTCCAGAAGCTCCCTCGCCCTGTCGGCCCTGACCTTTCTCTCCCTGACCATCTGCTCCGCTATTCTATCGACCAATTCCCCGCTCGCGCCCGCGGCTATGGCGACGTTGCGCGCGTGGAGGCTCATATGCCCCCTTTGAATTCCCTCACTAGCGAGTGCTCGCAGGGCCGCGAGGTTCTGGGCCAGCCCCACTGACGCGATTACCATCGCCAGCTCCGCGGCGCTCTGGACGCCGAGTATCTTGAGCGCCAAGCGCGCGGTTGGGTGGGTCTTCGTGGCGCCACCAACGATTCCCACGGCCATCGGGAGCTCGATTGTTCCAACGAGGTTGCCCTTCGGGTCCTTCTCATAGCTCGTGAGAGATGTGTACCTCCCTGAGCGGGCTGCGTAGGCGTGCGCGCCTGCTTCTATGGCGCGCCAGTCGTTGCCGGTGGCGATGACGACGGCGTCTATGCCGTTCATGATGCCCTTGTTGTGAGTGGCGGCGCGGAAGGGATCGGCCTCGGCGAATGCCCAGGCGCTCAGAATTCCCTCGACGACCTCCTCGCCCCCAAGGGCCTCCCTGTCGAAGACCGCGCGGGCCCTCGCGATTCTGTGGACCGCGAGATTTGACAGTATGCGCAGGTAGACCTTGCCTCCGGTGATTCGCTCGATGAGAGGCGCGACCGCCTCGGCCATCGTGTTGACCGCGTTCGCTCCCATCGCGTCGCGAGTGTCCACGAGGAGGTGCGTGATAACCATCGGGCCTCTCGCCGTCTCGACTATCCGGACCTCTAGGTCCCTCGGGCCCCCTCCCGCCCGAATGAGGACGGGGTCCTGCGCAGCCGCGAGCTCCAGTATTTCTTTCTTCGCCTCCAGTATCCTCTGCCTCGCCGAGCTAGGGTCGGAGGTTCCTACGAGCTGAACCTGTGCGATCATCATCGGCCCCGAGAAATCCGCGGTGAAACCCCCGTGCGGCCGGGCCATACGCGCCGCGTTGGAGGCGGCTGCGACCACGGAGGGCTCCTCAATCACCATTGGGACGAGAACATCTTTTCCATTGATGAGAAAGTTCACAGCGATGCCGAGGGGGAGTGTGTAGCCGCCGACGACGTTCTCTATCATCCTCTCGGCGGTGTCGCGCGGGAGTCCCCCCGTGCTGCGCAGCACCTGAACCTCCTCCTCGCTCAGGCCCGCGAATTCCTGAACGATTCTCAGCCTCTCCTCCGCGCTCTTTTTATAGAAACCCGATATCTCGGAGCTCCGCTTCATCCCTGCACCGCGGCGGGAAGGGAGGGGAATGGTAATAAACCTTGTTAACCCTGCCGGTTCCCGATGGAGATACCTGACCTTGCTGAATATACCTATGACCTCCTCAGCCAGGTCCCCCCGGGGCGCGTTACAACCTACGGCGCGCTTGCGGAGGCGCTGGGGGCGAGGGAGGCGGCGCGTCTGGTCGGGGAGCTGATGGCAAAAAACCCCTACGCCCCGGAGGTGCCCTGCCACCGCGTCGTCCACTCCGACGGGAGGCTGGGGAAATTCAGCGCGCCGGGCGGCTCGGGCAGGAAGGCGGAGCTGCTGGTCTCAGAGGGCGTGGAGGTCAGGGATGGGAAGGTAGTTGATTTTGAAGCGAGGCTCTTCACAGACTTCAGGACCGAGCGCCCCTTGGCCGCCCTCAGGGAGTACCAGCTCTCGCTCATCCCGAAGCTCAAGTTCACCGACGAGAGGGAGCCCTATGCCAGCCTTCTGGCGGTAGACGTCGCCTACACTCCTTTTGGGGCCTTCGCCGCGGGCGCGCTCCATGGCCTGAGGGAGGGGGCGCCGGGCCCGACGGTGGCGATACACGTCGCTCCCCGGTTTCCGTACATCCCGACATTTCTCGGCTTCAGGGAGATTCCAGCGATAAGGGCTGTGCTCGACCTGCTCCCCGCCAGACCCGACGTTCTCCTGCTCGACGGCAACGGGACCCTGCACCCCATGGGCGTTGGCCTCGCCTCCCAGGCCGGGGTGGAGCTGGACATCCCAACGGTCGGAGTGGCGAAGTCGCTCCTGTGCGGAGAGCCGGTGGAGCTTCCCACGGAAGTCGGCGGCTCTTCGGAAGTTCTAGTGGACGGAAGCGTCCGGGGTTATGCCCTGCGCGTCTCCCCCTCGCCCCGCGGAATCGTATATGTCTCCCCGGGGCACTTGGTCTCGCCCCGAAAGGCACTTGAGCTAGTGAAGGGGTTGGTCGAGGGGGGCCGGGTCGCGCCGCTCTACAGAGCGCACACAGCGGCGAGGGAGGCTGCGATGAGTTTCCATTCGGGGGATTAGTGGGTCTCCAGCGTTCGTTCTCGGGCCCCGCCCTTTCCGCGCTCGAGCCGCGCGGGCGAATTCGGTAGTCGGTAGAGGGGACACACCGCCGAGAAGTAATAAAATTTATATCCGGTCGGCCGCCTGGGGGTTTGGATGAGGGTCCTGGTCTATGGAGCCGGCTCGGTCGGGAGCTTCTTCGGCGGCCTGCTCTCCGAGAAGTACGACGTCACCCTGCTGGGTCGAAAACAACACATGGAGGCCATTGAGCGCGGCGGTTTGAGAATCACCGGTAAAACAGAGAAGGTCGTGCGGCCGAAGGTCTGGCACTCGCTCGGCGACCTGAGCGACATTGATCTGATAATCCTAACGGTGAAGGCCTACAACACCGAGGCTGCGATGAGGGACATCGTGCCCTACATCCGCGAGGACACTATGGTCCTCTCGCTCCAGAATGGGCTCGACAATGTCGAGACCATCAGGCGCGTGATGAAGAAGGAAGGGCACATTCTCGCGGGGGTCACGTCCCACGGCATAATGCGCGCCGAGGACGGGCACATCGTCCACGCGGGCGTCGGGGAGACTGTGGTCGGCGACGTTGTGTGGACGGAGAAGGAGAGGGCCGCGAAAATAGCTGAGATGCTCAACTCCGTCGGAATCCAGACCCGGACCACGCAGAACATCTGCGGTGAGATGTGGGCCAAGGCGATCGTGAACGCCGGAATCAACCCGATAACCGCAATCACAGGCCTCCGGAACGGGTATCTCCTGAAGGTGCCTGCACTGACCGCGCTCCTCGAGAGGACATGCTCAGAGGCGATCATGGTGGCCGAGGCCGCCAGAATTCGGCTCCCACCCTGCAACATCATAGAGAAGACGAAGGACGTGGCACGGAAGACGGCGGAGAACAAGTCGAGCATGCTGCAGGATATAGAGCGGGGTCGAAGGACCGAGATCTGCTCCATAAACGGCTACATTGCGGAGATGGGCAAGAGGCATGGCGTGGACACGCCCGTGAACTCGACGCTCACCGCGCTCGTGAAGGGGATCGAGGAGACCGCGAGGAGGGAGGGGCCGGGGGTTTGAGTTGGGGGGACGGTGGGGACTCCGACGGCGACAGTTTCCCCGTGGCTAGGGCTGCTGAGTCACCTGCATTATTGCTGCCCGGCCGCCCACTCGAGGGCCGCGAGGGCGGAATGTTGTGGCGGAATGTTTTTCTCCTACCCGACGCTCCCCACAAATGCCCTTTTGATGTCCCCGTCGGGCCATAAGCTCCTCCAAATTCGTTTTCCTTTGGGGGTTGCCCAGGGTCGAGGCGCTCTTCCCGATTGCGCTTGAGAAGCTGCAATTCTTTGAGACACTCCTCCCCTTTGAAAACGCGCGGAGCGAGGCGTGGGCTGAGACCGCCCCTCGAAGCGAGGTCATTCCTGCGACCCCGCAGCCACTTCAGATAGGGCGGAGACTCATCAGAGTTGCGAGTGCCCTCCCTCCGAGTCTGAACCCAGCCAAAGTATCAATATCGCTCTCAATATCTCTCCCAGTGCAGGCGGCTAAGCGCCACGGAGCCGAGCTCACCGCTCCTCCTCACCACGGACTGCCGGAGCTTCTCCACATTCGAGGAGAGCTCGCTGAGAACCGCCGACCTGTCCAGACAACTTTTTCTCTCCGCTTTATCGTGCTTCAACAAATGCTGCCAACAAATGCTGGAGGGATTACAGGTATTAGAAAGAATATAACAGGACACGAATTCTTCATTTTCATATCGTTGCGTCGCAGGTGATTCGGCAGCTGTTTCAGTAACCATCAGAGTGTTCGCCTTCCTTATACCACATAATTTCCCAACCAACCCGATTTGCTATCGCAACCCCCTCCCCCTTTTTGGCCGGTGGCTCGATGCGTCCGCTGGAATAATAATTGTGAAGAGCGCGACATGCAGCATCCAGTCTATCTTTCCGGAATACGGCGGCGGCTACGGCTGCAAATGGCTCAGCACGAGCTCGGTGCTGTGACATTCCCGACTGCTTCACGTACCTCGATAATTCGACGATAATGATTTGATTATAATGATTCGTTTCTCGCCCTCTCCGGAGCCGCCGTGACCCAGTCGTCACACATCGCGCATCAACGCCGTTTTGCCCATCTACAAATCCTCTCCGCCAGAGCCCCCGGAGCCAGTCAATTCCCCAGCCACCAGACCGAACCTCAATCGACGCTCGGGAGCCCACCCCGCCCTGCTCGATGGCCTAGCTCGCGCGAAAACTCTACAGTTTTTGGAATCGACAAAATCCCTGTCGGATTCCCATCAAATTCATAAAAATGGTCCCGAGATGTGGGCGGGTGTCACGCTTGGATTTCCCCCAGCGATCAGTATCCGCCGTACCTATTATCCGCCCTTCTTCTATTCTCCTCCAGACCCGCCTGATTCCCTTGCGGGCCCCCCGTCCTCATCTCCCTCGCTCCCCGCGGGTTTTTTCGAGGCCGCCTTTCCCTCCCCTCGCGCGGTACCGGCCTCCTTCTGGACTGGGGCCTCGCGTGGAATCAGCTGCGGCGGGGCCCTCAGGCTCCCCTTGAAGAATAGCCTTGGGTCTGGCTCCTCCTCCGGCCCTTCTTCCCATGCCGGCTCCCTTTTCTTTACCTTGACCACTCGCTTCAGCTTGTCCCTCATCTCTGGGGGGAGCTGGTCGGGCGCGGCCCCGCCGAGGTCAAGGATGTTCTCGACCTCCGGAAGGCGCTCGGCCGCCCCGGGCGTCTCTCCCACGGTCGCGGTCCCCTCCTCCTCCGGCCCCGTCGCTGGCGGCCTGCGGGTGGTCTCCGGGGCTCCTTTAGGGACAGAGGGGTGTGTCTCGGGAATTCCGCTCCCACTCCTCGCGGCTCCCTCCAGGGCTGGGGCGGCTGGCATCCCCAAGGACTTCACTGGCTCGGCTCCAGCGTGCCGAGAGTCTCCAGAGGGCTCCCGGGGCCGCGTGGGCGGGGGCAATCCCGTCACATCCTCAAGTCCACGGGCCCCCGGTCCCTCCGCGTGGAGCCCCGCGTGCAGCCCGGAGGCGCGCGGGGCTGTAAGGAGTTGCATCGCCGCCTCTCTGTTCGTCAGGCCGCCCTCGGAGGCCACGGAAAGAATCTCATCCATCAGCTCAGCAAAGCGCCTGTGGTACTTCACCGGCAGGTGCCTCTTGAGCGTCCTGAGCAGCGCCTCGTCGAAGTCCGTCCCGCGCGCTGAGGCCCCGAGTGCCTCCTCGAGCAACTCTACGTCCGATTGCCTCATGACCCGGCCTCCCCTTCCCCGGCTCCGCGGCCGCGGAGCCGCCCAGCGCGAGCAGGCGGAGATGATGGCGCCCGCCTCAGCCCGCCGAACTCAGAACCGGGGCCTTCTCCTCTCGTTCTCCCTCGGTCCCCTCCCCCACCCCCCCTCGCGATCCTCGAACCGCTCCCGCCTCCTCTCCATCGGCCACTCCTTCTCGCTCATGTCGAGCTCTGTGCTCACGACCTCCATGGGCTGGTCCGACTTGCTCAGGGTCCCGTACTTGCCGATGTTCAGCCTCATGTGCCCGCGGAAGAGCGAGATGTAGCCGTTGTCTATGTAAATGACGTCCCCCTCCTTGACGGTCCCGACCTGCTCCTGCCACAGGGACATCACGATCGTCCCCGTCTCGTCCCCGATCACCGTGTCCGAAACGCGCCTGGGCGGCCCGTATCTGGACGGGACCTCCCTTACATCACCCAGCTTCACAACCTTCGCAAGGACATTCACCCTGCTGTGCTGCGGGGTGAGATCCTTGATTTTCGTCAGCTCCTTCGTCTCCACCATGGCTACTCCTTCTTGCTTCTTTCGGGGCGCGGGACGCCCCGTTTTTGAAATCGCGGAGAGAGTATATAAGGGTTAGGAGAGGCTCAGCATTCCAGCTCCCTGAGAGAGGAGAGGGGTCCGAAGCCCAGGAGCTCTCCTCGGTCCGCGGCGAAGGCCTCCATGCGCCCCACGTCCATTGCCCTGAGAACAGGGGACGTGATTGGCCCCCGGGCGACGTCGGCGCCGGGCGCGAGGGGGCTGAGCGCAGGAAGAACTAGAGTAGCGGAGGCCCTGTCCACGAGAAAGGCTGGAGCACCGACCTGCGCCCCGACGCGGTCCCTGAGCCTGAGGGAGGGGTGCTCGTGGGCCAGTATCTTCGGGCCGCACCAGCGTTCCAGCGCCGTAACCTCCTTGTGGCCGTGGAGCACCAGCACTCCCCCAACCTCCATTTGCAGGGGCAAGGGCCGGGGCGAGATGATGCTCTGCAGGTAGTTGTCATGGTTTCCTCGGACGAGGGCCACATCCGCCCTCGAGTCAAGGAAGTTCAGGACCTCCTCGACCTCCCTCCACTCCTGCGCCGAGGAGCGGCCGAAGTTGTGCTTGAAGTCGCCTGCGATCACGACCAGCTCCGGACGGAAAATGGCGAGAGCCCGCTCCAGCCTCTTGACGATGAGGGGCTTCTGCCTCCTCGGGAAGCAGGCCCCGTCGGCCGCGGCGACGGCCTCGAAGCCCATGTGCAGGTCCGCCAGCACGAGGGCTCTCTCTGATTTTATGAAGGCGCAGAGCGCGCCCGAGATGAGGACGCCCGAGAAGACCTCGACAGGGTCCCTGAACACGCCGGCCCCCGCAGGCGGTTTTCGAGGCGTCGCCGGTCCCGCCCCCGGGTCGGCTCCCGGTGCGCCCGCCGCCTCCTTTCCCCTGCCGCCGTCCATCATCCCGGCCCCGTCCCCGCCGGAGAACTCCCTCTCCATTTTACCCACCCCCGCTGGCCGGATGGAGGGCGGGGGCCCCGACTCCGGTTGCTGCCGCACATCACGCTCCTGACCTCCCCCTTCCCTCTTTCCTCAATCCTTTGTCTCTCGCGCCTCCGGCTCCCTCCCCTTCCTGCCCCGCCCGCTCCTCCCCCTCTTTAAATTCTTTCCCGCTCTTCCAACTTTCAGCCCTCCTTTTCCGGGGGCTCCCTCTCCTTCCTCCCCCCTCAGCCCTCCCTCTCCTGAATCACCAATGGCCCCATGTACTGGCACCTCTTGCAGTGGTACTTGTAGCCCGTGATGAGGCCCGCCTCGTAGTACAGCTCCCTGCTCCCGCACTGCGGGCACCTGAGCACCTTCCTCCCCGGCCCGCGCCTGCCCTTCTGGCCTCCTCCCTTCACCTTCACTCGTCCTCACCTCCCGCGCCTGCGCATTACCTGCGCTTCACCGCATTCATCCACCCTCGCCTCCCGCACCCGCACCTCCCTTCCTTCCCTTCACCCTCACTCCCCCCGCACCCGGCCATGACCGCTTCCCTCCATGCTCCCTCCCGCTCGTGAGGCCTCAGTAGTGCACTTCCCACTCGCCCCATCTGCCCCCTGCTCAGCCCGTTTCCGGCCCGCGGGCCTTCTCACTCCCCCAGCCCTCCGCGCCCTCTGGCCCGCTCGCCCCTTTTATCTCTCCGCCCTCCACCTTCTCCTTTCTCAGGTATATCAGGTTTCTGGCGAGCAGCATCTCGAGGAACTTTGTAACGCGCGTCAGGACGGGCTCGAGCTCCTCCCTGTACTTCTTGTCCATCTCGTCGCAGATTTCGGCCACAGTGTGCCTCCCGTCGCAGAGGAACCAGATATCGCTCCCGGGCCGGTCGAGCCTCCTGCGGATTTCGGGCGAGCCACCCAGTTTCTTCATCAGCCAGCGCTCGAGGCGCGTGAGGTCCTTCGAGTGGGTGATGACGACTATTCCGTCCGGGCCCCTCTCCCACCTCAGGGGAGGCCCCTCCCTCCTGACCGGGACCGCGCCGAGCAGTCTTGCGATGCGCGGGGGTATGGAGGGCGGGGGAGGAGTTCCAACTGGCCAGGCGGGTTGGGCGCCCGGAGCGCACGGCGCATCAGGCCCGCGCGCAGGGGGAGTCTCAGCGGGACGGGCGGGGGGATATGGGTCGGGTGGCGGCGTTGCGCGACCCCGCGCGCTCTTCTCCCGCGCCCCGGCTCTCCCGTCGCTGAGGGGCCCGGTCCGGGCCCCGGCGGGCCCCCGCGCCCGTCTCCGGGCGGCGTGGAGCAGGATGACGACAGAGGGAGCGGCGGCCGTGAGGAGGGATGTGGAACGGACGGGGCGCCGGGCGCGGCCATGAGGGGAACGCGCGCGATTTTCGAGAGCGGGCGCCGGGTGTGCGGTTCTACGCCGGGCGGGACCATGATGGGGATGTGTTGGGGCGCGGGGGCGGGGCTCTTCTCTCACGGTAGCACCGTCCACGCGAGAATTGCGAATGCCGCGGTCGAGATGATCGCGACGGCGGCGCAGGCCCTCGTCCGGGCCCGGCTCTGCCAGACGTTCCTCGAGACCCATGTGAAGGCGCCGAACGTGAACGCCATTGCGAAGAGCGCTAGCATCAGGATGTACGGTGTGTTCAGTCCCGGCCCCCCTGCCCCCCCGGGGCCCCAGTAACGATATCGGGTATCAATATAAAACATCTGCCGGTCCGGGGGGGACAATTCGAAACCGAACCATAAACGGCTTTTATACTCTCCCGTCATGGACGTATCAAAACGAGTGAGGGGCGATACGAATGGCTTCGAGAGCTTGTCTCGGGAGCGCCGCGCTGCTCCTGACCGCACTGGCCGTCTGCGCGATTCTCATCGCGGTTCCCGCCGCCGGCGAGGAGGGCAGGGACGCCGGGCGCGGAACAGTGAAGAACATGGTCCTCTGGCTCCACTGGGACCCGACCAGCCCGACTGTGAACGGGAAGGCGACCCAGCTGACCTTCAACACGAGCCAGTACTGGGCAAAGACCAACTACACCATTGACGGCGACAAGAATCTGGTGATGGACTTCTACATGGTGCCCGTGCTCGCCTCCGACCTGACGGTCAACGGCACCGTGACCGTCGGTTTCTGGGGGAACTACTCCGGCTCCAACAACAACTTCCAGGTCCAGATAACCTTCTCGGAGAGGAACAGCACGGGCGCGGAGAACTGGACCTCCACGGCCTTCAGCGCGAACTACAACCCTGCCTCGGCCCCGCAGTACTACTCCTTCGATATCCCGGGCTTCAGGCACACCTTCGCCTCTGGCTCCACGATACACATGAGCCTTCAGGTCTCGGGTGGGTCGGGCATCTACAAGGCCATTTATATAGACACGGCCACGAACAACAGCCGGGTCGTTCTTCCCTGCGAGAACTATCTGGAGGTCCAGTCGGTCAGCACCTTCGACCCGGACGGGAACCCCGAGTCGGGCTTCCAGAGCAACGCCCCAAACACCACCGCCGTCATCCGCGCGACCGTGACGGACCCCTTCGGCGGCTACGATATCCGCTGGGCGAGCTGCACGCTCGTCGGCCCCTCCGGGGCAACCATTATCGACAACGCCACGATGTACAGGGTCTTGGGCACCCCCGTGTCCTTCTCCAGCACCTATGAGCTTGCGTGGAACTACAGCGGCGCCGACCCCGGTCGCTACAACATAACCGTGTGGGCCGTGGACAACAACGGCTACTACTATTACCACTACTTCATGAACTACAACTACGGCCCCTACGCGGTCAGCAACAGCTCCTTCTTCTTCATAGGCACCCCGCGCTTCGTCAACGTCCTCGCGCTGGACTCGACCGGGCAGCCCCTGAGCGGCGCGGAGGTTCAGGCGACGGTCCTCGAGAGGGTGGTGGACAGGAACCTGACCGGCCCCGCCGGCCTGACGAACCTCTCGATGCAGCCCGGGCCCTACGTGTTCAGGGTCTACTGGAGGGGCGTGCGCGTCGCGAGCGAGCTGGTTGAGGTGACCGACAACGTGACCGAGCTCAACCCCCTCGTGCTCTACTGCCGGGTCTACTACCCGACCTTCCGCACCGTGGACAGCAGGGAGACGCCCCTCGAGGACGCGGCAGTCTATGTCCACTACCCCAACGGGAGCGCCTCGATTCTTCCCTTCAGGACTGACGCGAGCGGCGAATTCTCCCTCTACCAGACGCCCGCCGGCCCCTACAGGCTCAGCATTGTTTGGGGAGGGGTGGAGGTCAATCGGACGGTAGTCGTGGTGGATGGCAACGAGACCTACACGATTCACACGAGCGTGTTCTACCTGAGCCTCAGGCTCGTGGACCCGCGCGGGGGCTCGGTGCCGAGTGCGCAGGTCGTTGTCACGGACAGCTCGACCGGCATCGTCGCAGACTCAAAGCTCTCCGACATCGAGGGCCGGGCGGTGTTCAGGCTCGCGATTCGGCGCTACGACCTCAGAGTCGTCTGGAGCGACGCCGTTGTGAACGAGACGGCCTCCATTCTCGTGGACGGGGAGATGGAGATGGAGGTCGTGTGCCGCATCTACTACCTCACCGTCCGGGCTGTGGACTCCAGGGGCGCCCCGCTCGAGAGCGCCCTGTGCACCGTGACGGGCTCGGGGAGCCTCAAGGTGATGGGCTCGGGGCTCAGCTCTCCGGAGGGCGAGGTCGTCGTCAGGGTGCCGACTGGCCTCTACAACATCACGGTTCACTGGAGGGACCTGCCGGTCTATGAGGCCGGGGATGTGGATGTGCCCGACGACACCACCCACGTGGCCGGGTGCCGGGTCCACTACCTGACCATAGTCACAGTCGACTCGAGGGCTCTTCCCCTCGAGAGCGTGGAGGTGCGGGTCAGCTCCGTCGCCACCGGCCGCATACTGGACTCTAGGAGAACCGGCGCCGACGGCAGCCTGAGCTCTCGCCTCCCCGCCGCAGAGTTGCTTATCGAGGCGAGCTGGCATGATGTCCCTGTGAACAGGACAGACTCGTTCAACCTGACCGGTGACGGGGAGCTGGTGGTCCGGTGCAGCGTGCACTACCTGACCATCTCCGCCGTTGACGATAGGGATGCCCCGGTCGAGATGGCGCAGGTGCGCATCGGACTCGCGGGCAACGGGGCGCTGCTCGACGCACGGACGACGGACTACGGCGGCATGGCCGTCTCGAGGCTGCCCGCCGCGCCCGTGAGCATTTTGGTGCTCTGGAGGGACGTTGTGGTCAATGAGACACCCCTGTACGAGGTCACCGGGGACGACTCACTCCTCATCGTTTGCGCGGTCCACTACTTGGACGTCCTCGCGGTCGACTCTCGTGGCATTCCTCTCGACGACGCCTACATCCGCGTGAGCCTGAGCGACGGGAAGCTCGTCGAGAGCCTCAGAACCCCCCAGAGCGGAATTGTCACGGTCAGGGTCCCGGCGGGGCCCGTGAATGTGTCGGTGACCTGGCTCGGCGTCCCGGTGGGCTCGGTCACGGACCATAGTGTCAACGCCAGCCACCTCCTCACCCTCCGCTGCTCCGTGTACTATCTCGAGGTAGGGGCCGTGGACTCCCGCGGCGCCCGCGTGGAGGCCGTCCAGCTCTCGGCCTTCAGGCTCCTCTCTGGCAAGCTGATGGGCGCGTGCGCCACTAACGAGAGCGGCGTGGCGACCTTCAGGTTGCCGGCGGATAGGTACAAGCTCACGGCGGTCTGGCAGGACCAGCTCGTCAGCCCGGACACCGACTACGAGCTGATCGCCGACGGCTCCCTGACGATAAAGTGCTTAATCCACTACCTCACCGTCAGGCCCGTGGACTCCCGGGGCAGAATTCTCGAGAACGCCACGGTAGTCTTCAGGCAGGAGTTAACCGGGAACGTTCTCGACACCGGCGTCACCGGCGCCGACGGGCAGGTCACCGCGCGGCTCCCGGTGGGGCGCTACACGATTCTCATCACTTGGAGGGACGTGGCAGTCAACGAGACCATCGGGTTCGAGCTTGCGCTAGACCAGAGTGTGACGGTGCAGTGCCGGGTCTTCTACCTGACCGTCGCCTGCGCCGACGTCGACGGCGTCCAACTCCAGGGCGCGGAGATACTGGTATGCCCCGCGGGCAGGCCCGAGCTGGCGACCTCGCTCGTCAGTGGCGCGGATGGAATGGCCGTTTTCAGGTTTCCGGCGCAGGTCCTCGATATCGTGGTCCGCTGGAGAGGGGTGGAGGTGGGGTCAGCCGCACATGCACTCGACTCCGACGCGGCCCTCCCGGTCTCCTGCAAGGTATTCTACCTGACTGTGAAGGTCTTTGACAGGGACGGCAGGACTCTGGAGGGGGTCCAGCTCACGGTCTTCACCCTGCGCAGCGGGCTGGCGGTGGACGTCGCGGACACGGCGCTCGTGGGCCCGTCGGGTCGCGCGATCTTCAGGTTGCCCGTTGGCCAGTACAGGGTCTTCGCTCACCTGAGAACGACCTATCTGCTCACGCCCGTGGACCAGACCGAGTCGCGCGGGGTGGACCTGACGGGCTCCCAGACCCTCCGCATCACCTTCGACGGCTATCCGATTCCTGTCCACACAAGCAACGCCTTCATGACCGCGCTTCTCTTCGCGCTCGTGGTGGTCGCCTTGCTGGCGGCGATGTACTATGTCTACAGGAGGCTCGTCAGGAGGCCCGGGCAGAGCCGGCCCGAGATTGCGGTCGGGGAGGCCGGGGCCGCGGGGCTCTCCAGGGAGGAGGAGAGAAAGGCCTTCCCGGGCGAGGAGGAGCTGGAGGAGAAGTACAGGAAGGAGGCGGAGGGGGACGTGGCGGATGAAGAGGGCAGGGGCGGGGTGAAAGAAGAGCGGGGAGAGGAGAAAGAGGGCGCAGGAAAGAAGGAGCTCGTGGAAGAAGAGAAAGCGAAGAAGGATGGGGGCGAGGGCAAAGAGGGCGCGGGAGAGAAGGATGTCGGGGGAAAAGGGGAGGAGGGGGTAGAGGACAAAGAAAAGAAGGAAAGAGGGGAGGATGGGGTAAAAACAAAAGAGGAAAAGAAAGCGGCAGAGAGGGCAAAAGGGCCTAAAGAGATGGAGGGGGTGGGGAAGGAAGAGGAGAAAGTACGAGCCGCGGGAGGGAAAGGGGCAGGAGATGAGGGAGCGCAGTTGACAAGAGAGGAAACGACGGGGAGGGGTGGTGATGAGGGAGGGCGAGGGGCCGGAGAGAAGGAGAAAGGGGGGAAGGAGGGAGGGCCGGGCGCGACGAGGAGCGCTTACACCGTAGAGACGCTGATTAAAGAGCTGGAGAAATTCCAATAAAGGTTGGAAGAGGAGCAGAGCGGTCGGGAAATTTGGCGCCCGCGGGCTGCCTGATGGTGGAGCGTGGGGCGCGTGTCATTAGGGAATGTCTTCCGGCCGGGCTAGTGTGGCCGGACCCTCAGAGCCTCAGTCCGATATATCCGGGCCCTTCGGCCGTTATTAGAATCAGTGTCGCCGTGGGAGCGTAAAATTCAGAGGAGTGACAATGGATGTCGATGACAGCCCCCTGAAGGAGAGTCTCCAGCCCTAAAACTTCTGAGGACGGGAGGCCTTTCGCTGGAGTCTCCCGGCCGTGCTATATCGGGGAGCCAGAGAGGCCCTGCGGCACGAGAGGAGGGACGGGACCAGAATTCTCGTCTCCGGCTCCTCCTCAAAAATCCTCTCCGGAGAGCTCGCCAGCCTGCTCACGGGCCGGCACATGGACATCGAGGTCCTTCCACCGGACCTCGCGGAATACGCGAGGTTTAGGGGCGTCGATGTCGCGCGCGACGCCGAGGCGGCCTCGGCCCTCGCCTCCGAGTTCATCTCTTCCACCGCCTTTCCACAGGCGATAGGCATCCTCGAGCCCGACCTCAGGCGCAGGGCGGTCCACGGAATTCTCACGGACATCCTCCACCACGACATCGCGAGCAGGTACGGCGTATCGAGCGTGGAGAAGCTCGAGGCTGTCGCCGCCTTAACCCTCGCCTCCGTCCCCGGACCCCTCAGGATCAGGCGGACGCGCGGGAATCTGAGGAATCCGGTCTCGCTCGGCCTCTCCCGCCCCGCGACGGGATCGAGGGAGCTCGAGGGACTGGGGGAGGTGATGAGCTCCTTGGGCCTCTCACGGGGGGTTCTGGTCACAATGAACGAGAGGAGCACCCTCAAGGTTCCCTCGGGCGAGGTCGAGGTCCTGCCCTTCAAAAAGCGGGCGCTGGAGTTCTGGTCGCGTCTTGCCACCGATAATGCCAGCGCCACCGGCTCGTGAGGGCATCCGCACCGGTGGAGCTCTCCGCCCTGTCCATCCTGACTTTTCACGGAAAAGGCGCCCTCGCGGTGGGGAGACGCCGAGCCCGCCCTAGAGCTCCCCGAGCGCGTCGTGGCGCGGGCTCTGGGAGCGCGGACCGACGAGCGGAACCACCTAGCCCTTCATTACCCCGAGCGGTCTCAGCCTCGCGACCTTCCTAGCTATTCCCGCACCGTGGCAAGTCTCAACGACACTTGAGACGTCCTTGTAGGCCGCGGGCGCCTCCTCGGACATCACCGTGTCGCTCGCCCCGCGCGCGTAGATGCCAGCGCCCCTGAGCGCCTCGATAATCTCCCTGTCGCGGAAGCGTTTTATGGCCGCGTTGCGCGACATCACGCGCCCCGCGCCATGGCACGCACTCCCGAATGTCTCGCGCATCGCCCTCTCCGTGCCGAGGAGCACATAGCTCTCCGAGCCCATGCTGCCCGGAATCAGGACCGGCTGGCCCAGCGAGCGGAACCTCGGCCCCAGCGCCTCTGTCCCGGGCCCAAAGGCCCTCGTGGCACCCTTCCTGTGGACCACGAGCCTCCTCCTCCTCCCCTCTACCTCGTGCTCCTCGAGTTTAGCGATGTTGTGGGCGATGTCGTACACGACCTCCAGCCCGAGCTCGTCTTCTCTCTTCCCCAGAACCTTTGTAAAGGCCTCCCTGACCCAGTGCGTGATTAGCTGGCGGTTCGCCCATGCGTAGTTGGCGGCGCAGGCCATCGCCCTGAGGTAGTCGGAGGCCTCGGGGGAGCCCATCGGCGCACACGCGAGCTGCTCGTCGGGAAGCTGGATGCCGTATTTTCTGTAGGCGCGGTGCATCACCCTCAGGTAGTCGTCGCATATCTGGTAGCCGCAGCCGCGCGAGCCCGTGTGAATCATCACCATTATCTGGTCCTTTTCATCGATTCCCAGCGCCCGCGCGGCGCGCTCGTTGTAGATCTCATCAACCCTCTGAATCTCGAGAAAGTGGTTCCCCGCGCCGAGGGTCCCAAGCTGCGGCGCGCCCCTCTGCTTCGCGAGCTGGCTCACCTTCGAAGGGTCGGCGCCCTCCATCCTCCCCCCCTCCTCCAGACTCTCGAGGTCCTCGGGCCGGCCGTAGCCCCTCTCGACCGCCCACCTCGCCCCGCCCTCGAGAACGGCGTCGAGCTCGCGCGTCTCGAGCCTGACCTTTCCCTTTGAGCCCAGACCCGACGGTACCTCGTGGAAAAGCGTGTCAATGAGCTCCCCGAGCCTCCCCCTGACTTCGCCCGCATCGAGCTCCGTCCTAAGGAGTCTGACGCCGCAGTTAATGTCGTAGCCCACGCCGCCGGGCGATATTACACCCTCCTCCGCGTCCGTGGCGGCGACGCCACCGATGGGGAACCCGTAGCCCCAGTGGATGTCGGGCATCGCCAGAGACTCGCCGACTATGCCCGGCAGAGTGGCGACATTGGCCACCTGCTCTGGCGCCTCGTCCCTAAGAACGCTGTCGATGAGGCCCGGGCTGGCGTAGATGACCCCGGAGGTCCGCATCCCGGGCTTGTAGCTCTTCGGAATTCTCCAGCGGTACTCATCCACTCTCTCGAGCGGGCCGCGCCACTCAGGCATTTTGTCTCAAGAATCCTTAGGGGCTCCAAGTATTAATTTTATTTGGTGCCAGGAGCTTCAATGCGGGGCCCAGATAGCCCGAGCCAGCATTTAGTCGGCCCATCCGGGGATATAAAAGAGAACCCTATTTTTTAGGCCCGACTATGCGGATGTTGATGAAAAACGGCCGTAGAGCCGTTTCTAACCAGTGGTCAGGGTGCCATATAACCTTATCAATGAGCTGTTCCGGGAAGCAAGTTCCCCGAATGGACCGGAAGCCCACTCCAGCGATTGGGAGCTCGCTCGTGTCATCGCGCTCGCGTCGGTCGAGAAGACGAATAGTGAGAGCGCAGCCCACAAACTGAGGGCCATTGTCCTCCGCCTCACCCGGTGTCTTTCATGCCCAGATTGGAGAGCTCTACGAGATGAAGTCATTGGACCGTTTCAGCGCGTATCTGGGGGCCAGCCGCCTGGCCAATGGGGGATTGAAGCTGCATATAGAACTCGAGAGCGTGACTTCGAAATACCTGCGAAGACGCTGGATGTTTTAGCTTATAATGGCCAGAGCACAGGTCAAGCGCGAACGTGGAGTGAAGAGTGAGGCGGGAAATTTCACGGCGTTTGGATTGTATGAGATAAGGTTGAGGCGGCCTATTATGCGGCCTATTATGGTGTGCAGCCTCTGAACTAGAGGCCGGCCAATTGGCTTACCGTTTCCACAGGAAATGAGGGTCTTAACGCTGGAACTTACTGGACATAAAGCGATAAATATTTGTAGGGCTTTCAACGTCCGCCCAACATTGAAGGGCGCCGGTGGTCCGGGGAAGATGAGCAGCCTTTCGTGGCCGGTAGCGTACCTCCGCATGAGTCGAGCGGAGTACCTGCCCGCCGAGATTCCCGGGCTTCTGACCATCTACTTTATAGGGGCGTCCTCGCCGAGCCGAATTCTGGCGCCGGAGGTCATTGAGGCAATCCTCGTGTTCGTTCTGCTCTACTTCGTTGGCTTCATCGCCAACGCCTACACCGACCGAGAGATAGACAAGCGCTACACGATTTTCAAGAACAAAATTCCGGAGGCCGTGGAGAGGGTGGGGGACAGAAACATCATCGCCATTATAGTCACGCAGCTCGCGCTGGCATTCGCCCTGACTGCGCACATCTGCATCATAATGGAGAGCCTTTTTCCGGCGGCTCTCGTCGCAGTGGGCACATTCTTCGGCGTGGGCTACTCGATTCCGCCCCTGCATTTCAAGGTGCGGGGATGGCTCCACGCCGTCTCCCTCACCCTCTCCGCCTTCCTGATTCCGGGCCTCTTCGTTCTCTTTGCAATAGCTGGTGAAATCGCGCCCGCGCCACTGACAATTGTTGTGGGCTTCAGCATCCTTCACTATGGAATCGCATTCGCTAACCAGGCGATCGACTACCTCGAGGACAGAGCCGGAGGGGTGATGACGCCTCCAGTGCGATGGGGGATGGGGAGATCCCTCAGGGTCGCGCTCGTCTCCATTTTCGCGGGCATCATCGTCGTCTTCGCCGGCCTCTACTGGCACATGCAGACCAGGTCGGGGTCGATATCCGCGCTCCCCGGAATGACCACGCCCATCTTCTTCGCCCTTATGACGCCCGTGGTTTTGCTGGGCTACTACATACCAGTGACCGGGCTCTGGAAGATGTACAGGGCGAGCGCCACGAGGCCCATCGAGGAAGCGACGAGGTACATGAAGGATATTTGCAGATACAATACCTGGCAGGCGAGTGGTATCATCGGCCTCATGGTGGCGACGGGCGCGGTGTTTTTCGCCGGACTTATCTGACTCGTCTCTCTGCCTCCTAGGCTCATCCGTGGGGCCGGATGATCACCTTGACAGAGCTCTGCGCCTTCGCCACGAGCTCGAAGCCCCTCGCGGTCTCGGAGAGGGGGAGGCGGTGGGTCACCATCCCGCCGACGAGTATTCTCCGGCTGCGAAGGAGCTCGAGGGCCGCCATCATGTCAGCCGGCGGGCCTGCGTAGGAGAAGTGGATGCTCACCCCGTCCCTCCACAGCTCGTACAGGGGGAAGGGGAATGTCTCGCCCGGCATCGCTGGCGCGAAGAAAAGAATTCTGCCCCCCCTGTCCGCGCACTTGAAAGCGCTTCTAATCGCGGGCGCAGCGGCGGTGCAGACCGCAACAAAGTCGGCCCCGAGGCCCCCGTTGGCCTTCTTCAACTTCTCCGAGAGCTCCCCCTCGGATAAGAAGACCTCGTCCGCGCCCATCATTTTTGCGAAATGGAGGCGCTGGGGGTTGATGTCCGTGGCGAGAATTCTTCCCGCACCTAGGGCCTTGGCTGCCGCGATGTGGAGGAGCCCCGATATTCCCGAGCCTATTACGAAGAGGCTCTCCCCCGGCCTAAGGCCAGCGATTCTCTGGCCCCTCAGAACGCAGGCCAATGGCTCGACGAAGGTCCCTTCCTCAAAGGAGAGCTCGTCCGGGAGTCGGAAAACGCCCCGGTCCACATTTATCCGAGGAAGTCGGACGTATTGCGCGAAACCACCCGGGTCGAAGTTCGTGCTGCGAAGAGTGTCGCAGACGGAGTGGTGGCCCCTTAGGCAATACTTGCAGGTGTTGCAGGGGACGTGGTGGGCCGCAACGATTCTGTCGCCTTTTTTGAATTCTCTCACGCCCTCGCCCGCCTCCTCGACCACCCCGGCGACCTCGTGGCCAAGGACGAGGGGAGCCTTCCGGACCCGATACCACTCCATGACATCCGAGCCACAGATTCCGCTGGCCTCGATGCGCATCAGCAGCTCGCCGGGACCGATTTCCGGAACCGGGACCTCTTGAATACGGACGTCGTCGTTCCTGTAGTATACCGCGACCTTCATCATTCTTTTATTCATACCAACCCTCCGCCTCCGCCCTCGCTCTTTATTACCGTCAGCCGTTCTCCGGCGCCATCGGGCCCCACGTTCCCGGCCACCGAAAGACGGACTACTTCCCCCCCTTCATCAACTCCTGGTACAGGCTGTAGGCCTCCTCTGGCGTGTGCCTCTCATGCACAACCGCCCTGACCGCCCTTATCATCGCCACAGGGTCATCGGCTTGAAAGATGTTCCTGCCCATGTCGACCCCGACCGCGCCCGCCTCCAACGCCGCCGCTGTCATTTTGAGCGCATCGAGCTCGGGCACCTTCTTGCCTCCAGCGATCACAATGGGCACCGGGCACGTCTCGACGACCTTCTCGAAGCCGTCGACGTAGTAGGTCTTAACGATGTGGGCCCCGAGCTCCGCCGCGATGCGCGATGCGAGGCTCATGTATCGCGCGTCCCTAGCCATCTCCTTCCCGACCGCCGTCACCGCTACCATCGGAATTCCGTACTTCCCGCACTCGTCGCACCACCTCGAGAACTCGAGGAGGGTGTCGCGCTCGAAGTCCGCGCCGACGAGTATCGAGAAAGCCACTCCTGCGACATTGAGCCTGATCGCCTCTTCTATGTTCGCTATGCTCCCCTCGTGTAGGAGCTCCTTGCTCAGGATGCTCGTGCCGCCAGAGACCCGAAGGACCACCGGCGTCTCGCACTCGGGCGGGATGTAGTTGCGGAGGGCGCCGCGGGTGAGCATGACCGTGTCTGCGTAGGGCAGGAGGGGGTTTATCGTCTTCCTGAAGTCCTCGAGCCCCGTCGTTGGTCCCATGAAATAACCGTGGTCCACAGCGAGCATAACTGTTCTCCCGTCCTTCGGCCTGATGATGCGGTTGAGGCGGTTCCTGAGACCCCAGTCCATCCCATCCCTCCAAGGCCTCGCAACGGCTCCGGCGGTATAAAAGCTTGCGGGCGCCCGCGCAGAACCGGATAAGACTCATTTCCGGCGTTCGGGCTGAGCGGAGCGCTGGGGTTTCCGAAACGGATGATGCCGTTCTCGACGCGCTCCACACCGAGCGAAAACAATAACCGTTCCTAGGGCATAGACCTAGCCATGGGCTTCCGCAGAAGCGAGAGGGGAGGAGGGGCGCACCCGGGTCCCCGTGCCAGAAAGCCCGCCCGGGCGCGCCGGACGGGCCCGCGGCCGCCCGTGTCGAGCTATCTCCTCAGGAGGGCTCTACACTCCGTCTCCTCAATCACCGAGCCCGTCGGTCTCTTTTTCTTCGGAAGCACCAAGTGCCCCTCGGCGTCTCTGGAGGGCGTGAAGCTCTGGCAGGAGCTCGCCTCGGCCAACTCGATGATAATGCTCAGGGTCTACGACGAGACCAGCGATGCCGCGAAGTGCAAAGAGCTCGGGGTCTCCCTTTTTCCTGCGACGCTCATTGCGGGGAGGAACAGGGGGACCATGCGTTTTTATGGAGTCCCCTCCGGCTACTCATTTCAGGCGCTCGCCGAGGCCATAGATGCCGCATCCTCGGGGCTACCGGGCCTCTCCCCGGCCGCGCAGGAGCGCCTTGGAGCGATAAAAAGGCCTTTGAGGCTTAGGGTCTTCGTGAACAGCGCCTCGCCCCTATGCGCGCGCCTCTCCTCCCTCGCGCTCAGGCTGGCGGTCGGGAGCGATTTCGTCCACACGGAGGTCTTCAGCATCACGGATTTCCCCGAGATAGCCGAAATGTACCGAGTGGACTCAACGCCCAGGACAGTCGTGAACGGGAGGACCGAAATCCGGGGGGCGCCGCCCGAGGCTGAGTTCGTCGAGGAGCTGCTGGGAGCGCAGGTTCCGCGCACCGATGGCTACGCCTGACCTCGCCCGGGGCCCAACAATAAATCTTAAATGCGGGGAAACGGATGGAGCTGTGCAGACCCGGGTTTCTGCATGAGGCAGGGGAGGGATTAGGGATGAACGGAGTGCGCGCATTTGTCTGTCTGGGAGCAGCGTTTCTGATTGTCGCGTCCGGGCTCGCGGGGCTCGCGGGCGCGAGGGACGAGGAGAAGGCGAGGGTGATTGTCCTCTTCAAGGAGAAGGTGGACAGGAAGCTCATCGAGGACAACAATGGAGAGGTGCTCGACACCCTCACAATCATCCCGGCCGCGGTCGCGAAGATGGGGAAGGACGACATTAAGGCGCTGAAGAAGAGCGACAAAATCAAGGCTGTGGAGGAGGACGCGGAGGCCTCGATATGCGGGGACGCAAAGGACGAGGCGAAGGGCAATGAAAAGCCCCAGCCGCCCCCCCAGCCCAATGAAACGACACCATGGGGCGTTGACAGAATAGACGCGGATTTGGCCTGGAGCAATTCAACTGGCTCCGGCGTCAAGGTCGCGATTCTGGACACGGGAATCGACCGCGATCACCCCGACCTGAAGGACAATATCAAGGGAGGGGTGAACATCATCAACTCGAGGAAGAGCTACGAGGACGACAACGGCCACGGGACCCACTGCGCGGGAATAATCGCGGCCGTGAAGAATAAAATCGGCGTCGTTGGTGTTGCCCACTCGGCCTCGATTTACGCGGTCAAGGTCCTGAACAGTCAGGGGAACGGTTTCTACTCCGACATTATAAAAGGAATTCAGTGGTGCATTAATAACGGCATTCAGGTAATATCTATGAGCCTCGGGGGCTCGACAGATTCGTCCGCCCTCAAGGCCGCCTGCGACGCCGCAAAGAGCGCTGGAATCGTTCTGGTGGCGGCGGCGGGGAACGATGGAGGAAGCATCCTTTATCCCGCGGCGTATGAGTCTGTAATCGCAGTCGGAGCCGTGGGTCAAAATAATGACGGGAGTCTCTACAGGCCTGACTGGTCCAATTACGGCGACGCACTTGACCTCGTCGCGCCGGGCGTGGACATCTACTCCACCTACAAGGGCGACACCTACAAGACCCTCAGCGGCACCAGCATGGCGTGCCCGCACGTGAGCGGCACTGCGGCTCTGGTGCTTGCGACGACAATTCCTGATGAATATGACAGTAGTGACAATAATGATAAGTGGGACCCCGACGAGGTTCAGAACTGCCTCCAGGATACGGCGGACAAACTCGGTGAAACGCAGCCAAATATTTACTTCGGCCACGGGCTTGTAGACGCAGAGGAGGCCGTGACGGGAATCCAGAGCTGAGGCGGTTCCGGCCGCTCTCACAGGCTTTGCCGGCACGGATAGCTTGAGCATTTTACCGGCCATCCTCCGGGACAGGTTTCATCCGCCTGAGGGGCGATTGGGGCTCCGGACGGGGGGAGGCGGATGGACTGGATGGGAGAGCACCGGGAGCGAACGGGGTTCGTCAGGGCGGGGATTACCCGGGAAGAGCTTACGGGGGGTTGGGGCCGGCGAAATTCGTGAGAGGACTGAGAGAGGCAGCGCGGCTTCAATTCGAATTCGTACCAACAACTATATAATAGAAGTCACAATGCTAATTTACTTTGGGTGTTTGGAAGGGTGGCTCGCGGGGCACGGGTGGGCGGAGCGCTCAGAGTTTTCCCAATCGTGTCCATCCTCGTTCTGGCCTCGCTCCCCCTGCCAGACGCCAGCCGCAGCTCCTCCGCGGCCTCGACTCTCATCGAGTCCGCCGCCACCGACTTCGGGAACGGCACCATGGAGAACCTGACCATCCTCGACGGCCGGGCCCAGCTCGAGTTGATGGGGACAGCGGTCTGGAGGCAGCTCCAGCCCGGCTCGAGCCCGGAGGCGCGCATCCAGCACTCGATTGCAACGGTGCCCGGCACCGATAAGGTCCTGCTCTTCGGCGGCTCGGGCGCGGGCGGCTACCTGAACGACACATGGCTCTTCGACCTGAGCGACTGCTGCTGGACCCGGCTCGCCCCGCCCGCCGCTCCGAGGGCCCGCCGGGCCGCGGGCCTCGCCCCGTTCGACGGCACGGACCTGCTCCTCCTCTTCGGGGGAGAGACCTCCTACGGCGTCTCCGGCTACACCTGGCTCTTCAACATGAGCGAGGGCAACTGGACCCGACTCACCCCAGCGGCCTCGCCCCCGGCCCGGAGCCACCACTCCCTCGCCACCATCCACGGAACCGACCGCGTCCTCCTCTTCGGCGGCTGGAACGGGAACGCTTGTCTTAACGACACGTGGGTCTTCGACCTGAGCGAGGGGAACTGGACCCAGCTCTCCCCGCCCGAGAGCCCGGCGCCAAGAGACACATTCTCCCTCGCCCCCGTCTGGGGGGACGACAGAGTGGTTCTCTTCGGGGGCTCTGTCGGCGGCCTCCCCGCCAACGACACATGGGTCTACGACGCCAGCGAGAACACATGGTCCCAGAGGTCGCCCCCGCTGAGCCCCCCGGCCCGCTTGGGCAGCGTCATGGCCCAGATTCCGGGCGAGGACAGGCTGGTGCTCTTCGGCGGCTACGAGAACCGGCGGGACACGTGGATTTACGATGTCGAAGACAATGAATGGCTCCAGAGGGACTCGAACCCGCGCCCCAGCGCGAGGCACGACCACGCCCTCGCCGCGCTCTCTGGAATGAAGAAAGCAATCCTCTTCGGGGGCCAGAGCGCCGGCACCTACAGGAGCGACACCTGGCTCCTCAACCTGACGGGCTTCTGCCCGCAGGGCTGCCTGACCTCAGCATCCATAGACGCGGGCGGCCCCTCGCTCTTCCAGACCATCGGCTGGAAGGGCTCCTTTCCCCAAGGCACGGCGATAAGATTCCAGCTCAGGACCGCCCCGACAGAGGCCGGTCTGAGGGAGAGACCATTCATTGGCCCTGACGGGACGGAGGGCACATACTACGAATCATCCGGCCAGAGCCTCTGGACCGGCCATGACGGCGACAGGTGGTTCCAGTACCGGGCTCTCCTGAGCACGAACACCCCTGAGCTCTCGCCCCTGCTCGAAGAGGTCAGGGTCGGCTACGACAGATGGCCAGACGCCCCCCTCCTCATCTCGCCTGCTGAAGAAGGCTGGGCGTGCGCGGGCTTCCTTTTTTCGTGGGAGTTCAGGGACGGCGACGGCGGGCTACAGGGCGGCTACCGCTTCCAGGTCGACGAATCCCCCGGCTTTGATTCAATAGAATACGACAGTGGAAACGTTGAGTCCCGGGAGTGCGCCTGCGCCCCCGTGCTCCCGGACGGCCGCTACTACTGGCGCGTCCGGACGAGGGACCCGGAGGGCGTGTGGGGACCTTTCAGCGAGCCCCGGGCGGTCAGGGTGGACCGCGTCCCACCCGAGCTGGTGATTGTGGCCCCCCTGGGCCCGCAGGTCAACACCACCAGCTTCACCCTCTACGGAACCGCCTCAGACGCCCTCTCAGGCCTCGAGCGCGTCGAGTTCAGAGTAGACGACGGGGAGTGGCGCCCCGCCAGCGGCACCGCCAACTGGAGGGCAGAGCTCAACCTCACCCCAGGCATCCACAGAATTCTCGTCAGGGCAGTGGACGTCGCGGGCAACAACTACACGGTTCCGGTGGAGTATCTGGTCAACCGCCCGCCGACGGTCAGGCTCCTCTCGCCCGCGGAGGGGGCGAGGTTCAACACGAGCGACGAGATTCTCCTCTCGCTCGAGGCCGAAGACCCCGACGGCGACCTCCTGACCATCGTCTGGCTCGACGGCTCCGTTCCTCTTGGTAGTGGGCCCCAGCTCTCCTGCCATCTCTCCGAGGGCAACCACACAGTTCTTGCCACAATTTCGGACGGCCGGGGGCACAACATCACTCTATCCGCGAACATCAGCGTATTCAGCGTCTTCCCCGTCCCGAAAATCAGAATTCTCTCCCCAAAAAATCGAGAGGAGCTGACCTGCGGGACGGTGCTCGTGAGCTTCGCTGTGGAGAACTTCACCTTCTCCGGCGCCGCTGGCGGCCCCCACATCCGGTTCAACCACTGCGGCTCTCCCGACGAGGACTGGTACTCCACCGACCCCATCGTCATCCCCAACCTATCAAACGGCCAGCACATCATCAGGGTCTGGCTCGTGGACACAGAGGGGAGGCGGCTGGAGAATTCGGAGGCATATGCCGAGGTCAACATCACCGTCAACGACCCGCGCCCGGACCTCGCAATCAAGCTACAGGACATCTCCCTCCATCCCTCCAGACCGAGGGCCGGAGACAGCGTCGTGGTCGGCTACAGGGTCTACAACTGGGGAGGGTCGGCGGCTCCGCCGTTCAATGTGAGCCTTTACATAGACGATCTCCTGAAGGGGAACCGCTCCCATCTCGAGCTCGGAAAGGGGATGAACACCACCGGAAAACTGAAATGGAGGGCAGAAGAGGGGAACTTCACCCTGAAGCTGCTTGTTGACCCCCTCAACTCGATAGACGAGCGCAGCGAGATTAACAATATGGTCACGCTGGAGCTCAGCGTCGGGCCGGCCGCCCCCGCCGCCCGCGAATCCGGTCTCTGGGCCCTCGCCGCCGCCCTTGTTCTTGCGCTCGCGGCGGGAGGCGCCGGAGCTTACGGGGTCTGGAGGAGGAGGGCCGGTGCGAGAGGTGCGAGGGGCGGCGGAGGGGCGGGCGGCCTTGCTCCGCTGAGCGAGCCCTTCACGATAGACGACATATTCCTGATATACCGGGACGGCAGGCTTGTCCAGCACACCACCCGCAGGCTGGTCCACGGCGACGACAGCAGCGAGATAATGGCCTCGATGCTGACGGTGATTCAGGACTTTGTAAAGGACGCTCTCTCGAGGGGCGAGGAGGTCCAGCTCGGCTCCGTCGAGTACGGGGGAAGGAAGATATTGCTCGAGCGGAGCAAGCACCTGGTTCTGGCAGCGGTGGTCTCCGGGCCCGAGCCCGACGGGCTGAGGGCGGAAATGGCCCAGACCCTGCGGAATATAGAAGGCGAATACAGCGCCCTCCTGCCATTCTGGGACGGGGACCTGGGCCTCCTCGCAGGAACTAAGAAGTTCCTGAACGAGCTCAGTGCCTTCAGGGCGGCGGAGTTGGAGGAGCTCGAGAGGAGGTCGGAGCCCGGTGCCCCGGAGCAGCTCAGGGTCCTCTCGGAGGTCGAGTTCTACCAGGGCTTCGCGAGACTGAAGGTCGCGGTGAAGAACGAGGGCGACACTCTCGTCGCCGACGTAGCCCTCGACCTCCACTTCGATGAGAAGAATCTCCGGCTGGACAGAATCGAGCCACACTATCCTGTGAGCGGAAAGAGGGTTCTGCTGGGCAACATCGGGCCGAAGGAGAAGAAGACGGTGGCCTACTATTTGGACCCGCAGATATGCACCGAGTCCGCCGTGGACGGAGTGGTCACCTACAGGGACGCGAAAGGCGGCTTCCATACGATGCCCCTGAAAAGGAGGATGGTGACGGTCGTCTGTCCGATTCTCTACACCGACCAGAACATCAACACCGCGATGCTCAGAAGGATGGTCTCGGAGGAGCTGGACCAAAGGGACAGCAAGATATTCCTCGTCCCTCCCCGCTTCCCGATCGCGGAAGCCTTCGCGATGGGCAAGAGGGTCGTGGAAGGATACGACGTCCGGCTGGTCAGGGAGTTCTTCGAGAAGCAGCCCTGGAGGGCGGAGGCCTGGTACTACGGAAAGACGAAGGGGCGGGACGCCTCCATCGTGGTCAGGGTTTCCGCGAGGGACGACACCCGCACCCTCGAGTTCTTCGTGGCGAGCAAGAGCAAGCTGGCTGTCACGGGCCTTCTGGCGGAGCTCAGGGCCGGTCTCGTGAAGAAGCAGAAGGAGGAGATGCCCGCGAGGGCCGGCATGGAGCAGGTGCTCGACCCGGCGGTTCGCGACAAGCTCTTCGGCGACGGCTCGCTGCTGGAGCGGCAGAACGAGTGATTCGTTGACCAGTGGACTCCCCTGGTGCGTCACCGCTCCGCCAGGCCAAAGAGCCGGTGGTGCGACCCGGGCGGGGCATCAAAGTTCCGGGCTCCTCCAGAGCCGTGACCAAAATTATATCATTCCGGAGGTTGATAGGTGTTTGAATCTGGCGGGGGTCTGAATGAAGGTGAGCGGAAGAGCTGGTACGCTGACGCTCTGCCTGATTCTGGCCCTCCACGCCGTCCCCTCTCCTCTCGCGCAGGACGACCTCTCCCTCTCGGTGCCGCCCGTCCACCCCCACCTCTCTGAAACCTACGACGCCACGGTGGAGGTCCAGGCGGGCGGGAGGTTCTTCATCTCCTTTGGCCCGGAGGGCGGGATAGCCCCCATGGCCCTTCCGGGGCCGGGTGCGGGGCTCTCCGATGAGGCGGCCCGGGCCGTCTCCCGGGCTCCGGAATGGCTCAGGAGCGACCTCGCGGAGAAACTGAAGGAGCTAGCAGCGGACCCCCTCGTGACGACTCGGGTGGCTCTTGGCGACTTCGACCTCGATGGGGACCCAGACATCTTCTGCCCCTCCGGGAGGGACCTTGAATACCTGCCCAATCTCGGGACGGTCTGGAGGCCCCTCTACTCCAGCGAGCGAGCGATAGAAGTCAGAATAAACCTGAGCCGCCCCTTTCCCGCCTCAGGCGACCTAACGGGCGACGGCCAACTTGAGCTCGCCGTGGGCACCGAGGAGGGCTATGTTTTTATAATCGAGTTCAAAGAGGGACAGGTGGAGAAGGGAGAATCTTACCAGCTCTACGACATCTCCAGATGCCCGGAGGTGGGGAGCCGCGCTGCGCCCGCTCTCGGCGACCTCGACGGCGATGGGGACCTGGACGCCGTCGTCGGGGATGGGGCCGGAAGGGTGCACTACTTCGAGAACGTGGGCAACAGGAGTTTCTGGGACTTTGAGAAGACGGCGGCCTCCCTCCTCTTCTCCTCCATCGCCGTTCCCGGGCCCGCGGCTCCGGAGCTCGCGGACCTCGACGGAGACGGCGACCTGGACCTGACGGTCGGGGGAGGGAATGGAATCCTTCACTTCTTCAGGAACATCGGAACCCGGAGCCTTCTGGCGTGGGCCCCAGACGACCTTCTAGTATTCTCCGGTATCAGGGCCTCTTCGGACGCCGCCCCTTCCATTCGCGATATGAACGGCGACGGCCGAAGGGACCTTCTGCTCGCGCAAGGACAGGGGTCCTGCCTCTACTACGAGAACATCGGAACCTCCACTGAGCCTGCGTGGCCCATATGGCCCTTCTACGAGTACACTCCCGTCATGAGCTACTACGACCCGCGTGTGTACCTGACCCGCCTCAACTTCAGCGGGGCCACGTCGGCCTATGCACGAGCCATCCTTAATGCCGAGGACAGAATCGTTGACGAGCTCGCGTTCGCCATAGCGCACAGCGCGGTGGAGGCCCTGAGGGCGTCGTCTCCGGAGCTGTATATCGAGAACGCCCGCTCAATATACGAGAACGACGAGTATCTCGACTATGTGCGCGTGGTGGACCTCCCCGACCGGTCGACGGTGAGGTACATTGTCAATGAATCGGGCCGGGCGAGGGAGCTCGAGCTCCCGGCTGAGATCTACTACTGGTACATCGTCCACCCCAAAATCACCGACGAGCTCCCGCTCTATATAGACCCGGAGGCACCCTCGGGGAGCGCCAATGCCACTGCCCCCCCGCCCCGGGGGAAGTTCTGGCGGAGCTATATCTTCTTCAGCGCCGACCCCGAGTATCCGCCCGACCCGCCCACGGACGCCAACGGGGACGGAGTTCCGGATTATCACTACCCCAAGACCATCAAGCCGCCCCGGCTCGCCGACATGCTCTCCGGCATCAGGTACCTCTGGAACTGCACCTCCTATGCCTCCCCACCGGGCTTCGACGACTCGGGCCTCAACAACTACCGTCCGCTGGATTGGGGGGACCACGCGATCGAGCGCGTGAGCAACTGGGTCTCGAAGACCCTGCCGCTCAACGAGAGGGAGAGCGGGGATGGAGAGAGGCCGATTCAGCCAGTGAGAATCTTCCACCACCACAACGGCAACTGCGGGGAGCTTCAGGACCTCACCGTGGCGGCGGCTAGGGCCGCGCTGATTCCAGCGGCTGGGGTCAACCTCCTCGGCGAGGACCATGTGTGGATAGAGTTCTACGAGAGGGGCTGGCACCAGTGGGACAACTACTGGAGCGACTCCGGTTCCGTCATTGACAATTTCATGAACTACTGGGAGGGTTGGGGGAGGAGGGGCGGCTCGGGAATATTCAAGTGGAGGGGAGACGACCACTGCTTCGAGGTCACAGAACAATACATTCCACCGCCCTCGCAGTCAATTGTGACCGTTTCAGTGAGGGACCCGCTCGGCTACCCCGTGGATGGTGCCCGGGTATTCATGATGAGCCACTGGCTCGCGGAGCAGGCGATTCCCGTCGAGGGCATCAGCTTCCCCTTCCCCGCGATCTGGAACTACACCGACACAGAGGGAAGAGCGACATTCGTGCTCGCCGCAAACAACTTCACCATCAATGTCCTCAGCAAACTAGGTACTGGGGGGCGGGAGAAGACCTATATTGGTGAGGGGCTGAACTACACCTTCAACATCACCCTGCCAGGCCGCCTCCCGTGGCCTCGCCCCCTCGCGGTTTCCGGCCCGGGGGAGGGCGAGGGACTCCGGCTCGAGTTCGAGTTCGAGGTGTTCGCCGGCGAGCAGAGGCCGCCAAACCCAGAGGTCGGGACGAGCTCGGTCCAGCCAATCCAGACGGGACTGAGCATTGACCTTCTCATAGTCAACAGGAGCAACCTCGAGCTCTACCTCTCGGGTCTAGATTTCGAGGCTGCGAAGCACGTTCTGAATCAGAAAAGCTTCAGCTGGACGGTCAGTCTATTGTCCGCGGAGGAGTGGTATTTAGTTCTGGCGAGCGAGGACACTCTCGAGACCGCCAAGACGGTACGAATTCGGGTGACAGTCGAGTCTGTGCCGCCCGCCCCATTCGTCACAATAGACTACCCCGTGCCCGGATGTGTCTACGACACCAGTCGCCCCCTCCCGGTCTCCGGCCGGCTCTCGCAGGGGGCGGGTCTGCGGGCCCTCAGGCTCTCCATAGACGATGGACCAGCCATCAACGTCACACCCGGAGCGGACCTCCGGAACGGAACTTGGCGTTTCGACGCGGACCTGTCCGGTGTGCCGGCGGGCCCTCACGAGCTCTGCGCCACTATAGAGGACGTTCTCGGCCGGGTCAACAGCAGCAGGGTTGTGGCAGAGCTGGACCGCGAGCCGCCGTGCGCCAGCATCGAGAGGCCGGCGCAGGGTCAGGTGTTCGACATGAGCTCAGCAATAGTGCTGGCGGGGAGGGCGGTGGATGACCTCCGGGTCTCGTGTCTGCTCATGTCCCTAGACCGAAACCCCGTCGTGGATATCACCTCCTCCCTCAACGGCTCCCTCTGGGAGGTCTTGATTCCCGCGGGTGGCCTCGAGGGCGGCACCCACGCAATCAGGGTCACGGCGCTGGACGAGACGGGGAAGTCCGGGAGCGCGGGGGTTGAGTTTACAGTGGTGGACAGAATTCCCCCGGAGCTGCGAATTCTCCAACCAGCTGAGCTCGAGGAGCTCGAGCTCGGGAGCGAGGTGGTACTGAAGGGGGAGGCGCGGGATGTCTCTGGAATTAAGGTTCTGACGCTCGAAATCGCCGGTGCCAGGGTGGACCTCGGGGGCGCCCTGCGCGGCGGGGAGTGGTCGTATGTCTGGAACAGTTCGGAGGCTGAGGGACCGGGAGAGGTCGCTCTCAAGGTGAGCGCCGTGGACGGCGCGGGCAACTCAGCCTCTGTGTCGAGGGTCTTCCTCCTCGCGGACCGTGTCTCCCCGGAGGTTTGCATAACCTCTCCACGTTCCGGTTCCTTCCTGAGGATCGGGGAGGAAATCAACATTACGGGAGTGGCCTCCGACGCACAGGGCGTGGCGAGGCTCGAGGTTCGCGTCGGCGAGCTGGGCTGGAGGAGCATTCTAGGTTCTCTCCGTGGCGGGGTCTTCAGGCACACCATCGAGACCTCCGGCCTGCCAGAGGGCAGGTGCAACATCACAGTCAGGGCCTTCGATGCCTCCGGGAACGCCGGGATCGCGCAGACTCATGTCTGGCTCGAGAGGCCCGCCGGAGCCCGCCCCGCGGGCCGGGAAGGCTGGAAATTCATCCCCGGGACGGGCGCACCACTGCTCCTCGCGGCGCTGGCCGCAATATGTCTGGCCCGGGCTATGGCGGGGGGTCGGAAGATGGATGTGGTGGCTGGCCCGGGTTTCGGCAAGGGAGAGGGGTGGAAGTGATGGAGGATGGCTCTGGCCCGAATGCCGGCCGGAGGGTGAGGAGAGAAAGGGGGGAGGGGCGATAGAGGAGTCCGGCGCCCCGGAGCGTGGCCAGTCTAGGTGGGGCTCCCGGGGGGAGGTCCGCTTCAGGAGCCGCGGGAGGTACCCGCTCTCGAGGTTCCTGACTATTCTTTTCCTGATGGTCTTCTTCTCCGGTTTGGTGCTCGCCTCAGGGGCAGGGGAGGCCTACGTCGCTATCGTGGTCGCCGCCTCTCTACCGCCGCTCTTCCTCTTCGCCCTCTCGCCCCTCCTGACGGCACACACGGTCTCGCCGGCAGGCCTGACGGTCCGTCAGGGATGGTACTTCTCTGTATTCCTCCCGGCCTCAAGCATTTCGGAGGCTGGGGCGACGGACGAAGAAGTGCCTCCAAAGAGCATATCCTTCTCGCCCCGGAGGAGCACGCTTTACGTCACCCTCTCCTCCTTCCCACTGGTCTACGTTGAACTACGTGAACCAGTGCCCCTCCCCTCTTCCTCGGGAAGGCCCGTTAAGAGGGTGGTGCTGAGCGTGGACGAGCCGGAGAGGATGCTGGATGCCCTTGGACGCTTGGCGGGGGTCAGGATTGCAGAGGAGCGCCGCTGCCCGGAGTGCCTGAGGCCTCTCGAGAGCGCACCCCGGCCCTCTGGCCTCTCGCCGTGCGGAAGGAGGGTGCCAACAAGGTTCGAGCACATCTTCCTGATTCATCAGGACGGGAGGCTCGTCTACCAGTACACCGGGGGCAGCATGAGGCCGCTCAGCAGCTCGAGCGTGAGCGGGATGCTCCTCGTGATTCAGGACTTCATACGCGATGCATTCAAGACAGAGGGCGGGGCCCTGAGGAGGCTCGAGCACGGGGAGCTCAACGTTCTCATTGAGGCGGGCCGGAGCCTGTATCTGGCGGTGACTTTCCCTTCGGGAGAGACCGAGCCTCCCGGGCTCAGGGAGACTATGAGGCGGGTCCTCAGGGAGATTGAGGCGGAGTACGGAGAGGCGCTGGCCAACTGGGACGGTCGGGAGCCGGATGGGATAGGAAAGGTCGTGTCTCAAATTCTATGGGAGTGAGAGAGCCCGGAAGCCTCGCATTAAAGAAAGCCGAGCGCCTCCTCCATCCTTCCGAGCTCAATTCCGGTGCTCGTGGTGCCCGCGGCGATCCCCCTCGAGTTGGCCACGACGCAGGCGCCGACCATCGGAGACCCATAGTTGGCAGTGCCTACAGTCACCGGAACCCCAAACACCTCCCTCAGAACCTTTTTCTCAGCTGCGCTGGCCCTCGGGTGGCAGAGCACACCTTTGGCCGTGACCACGGCGGCGCTACCAACGGTCTTCATGCCCGCGACCGTACCCTTCACGACCTCGACGTCGAGGGCATCCGCAAGCCTCCTCACCGACGCCCTTCCGAGGTCCGGGTGGACCAGTGCGGCTCTATCGTTGACGAGAACATTGTTACCCACTGCGTTGAGCTTGTCGGGGAGGCGTAGTATGCGCATTCCGGGGGGGCCGACCCTCCTTATTGCCTCCATCTCCTCGTCGGTCGCAAAGCCTGTGACGACGATCCCCGACGAGTTTATCGCGCACAGGGAGCCCACAACGCGGGAGCCGCCCAATGTCGTCCTGACCACGGGCGCGCCGAAGCACTCAGAATACTCCCTCACGAGTTCGTCGTCCGCGTCGGGTGCGAGGACGGCCAAGGTGTCGCTGACCTGCGAGAGAATGCCGAGGTATGGGTTGCCGTTGAAGTCCAGCCTCTTCAACAATGTGCCATTCCCCCGGCCGGTCGCCGCTCCGGGTGGGGAGCGCTATGGGACCGTCACCTCAACGTACCACACGCTCCGCTTCTGGTCCCAGAACTTCTCCGCCTTAACCTTTACCTTTGGTGGCGGCTTTTGCCTTCCGCGCTTCCAGACCACCTCGTTGAATATCGGGTCTATCCAGACCTCCTCGCGCGGCACCTTCATGTGCCTTCCCACGTACTCCCTTATGAAGGCGATTGCGGCCTTGGCCCGCTTTGTCCGGGGCTGGTTGTGCGGGTAGCGGAGGGGCACCGTCATCACCCTCTCCCTCTTCTGCTCCTCATCGACCAATGAGACCACCCTATTTCTTCAGAGAGTTCCTTCTCCAGTGGTGCCTCTTAGGGTGCCTCGTGAATCTGCGCGCGGTGCGCTGCATCACCCAGGCCGGCACCCTCCTGTTCTCTTTCACTGCCTTGAGTAGCCTCAGCTTTTTTCCGAGCGGTTTCCTTCTCGCCATTTCACTCGCCCCTTCCCTGCCCTGGACTGCCTCTCGCTCCCCTCCGGACCTGGCTCAGTCCAGCCTCCACCTCCATTTCGATGCTCAACCTATCGCCTCACTATTCTTATCTCCCTTTTCTGGGGCACGATTCTCTCCAGCAGCTGCCTGAGCGTAAGGTCGTCGATTCTGTGGTCGCCGAGCCTCCCGCTCTGGGCGAGCGCGATCAGCTGCTGCTCGACTGCGGCGGCGATCTCGGGGTAGGCGGTGCGAAGCCGCCCCAGCCTCTCCCTCGCCTCCGGCGTGAGAATTCCCCTAAGAATCGCCTGCCTCTGCGCCTCGAGAGCGGCCGCCCGCTCGCGGGCCTCGGCGAGCTGCTCCTTCTGGGCTTGGAGCTCCATCAGCTTCCTACGCCTGAGTTCCTCCAGCTCCTCATCGTCGCCCATCGGCCCCCTGCCCCCTCAGTACTTCGCCAGCTCGGGCAGCTTCTTCTCGAGCTCCTGGGCAACCTCGTGGGCGGTGTTGTCGAGCAGACGCCTGCCCTTCGGAGTCACGACCCTACCCCGCCCCTTGGTGGTGGTGACCAGCCCCGCTCTCTCGAGCTGCTGGAGCCCCTTCCGCGATATCGAGCCGCTCCCCTTGACCGAGATGTTTGGGGCGTCTCTCCTGTCCCTCGCCCCGCCGAACTTGGCGGAGAGCCGCGAGCTTCCCACAGGGCCCAATATGTAGACTTTCCGAAGGATGGCGGCCATCCTGATGTGCCACCAGTCCCTCTGCTCGGGTGGCTTCTCCCTGTGGGGCCCCGTCTTGACGTACGCCGCCCACTCGGGTGGGGCGAGCTCGGGCATCTGCTTGAGCTTCTCCGCCACCCTTGTTATGAGTGCGTCGGCGGGCACGTCGAACACTGTGGTCATCGCTTCCCTTCCCGGCTGCGGAGGCCTTAATAATGGATAGGGCATTAAAAGGTTTCGGGAGCGCTGCTCCCGCCTTTTCACCACCCTACAGGGTAGGCACACGCCGGGCACCTTTCCCAGCCCGGCTCGAGGGGCTCGCCGCAGATGCCGCACTGTAGCTCAACCTTACAAAGCCGGACCCAGCCGATGCCAGTGCCGCAGTCTGGGCAGAAGAGCCACTCGGGCAGCACCTCGATTCCGCACCTTGCGCACTTGAAACTGAAGCCACCGCCCTTTACAGGATAAGGAATGGGCCTAGGACCGGGTCTCACGACGACCCCCCAGTCCCTCTCCTCCGGCGCATCGAGAATTCTTGAACTGGAGCGCATTGTCCCACCCCGCCGATTTCACTCCTCTCCAGCGGGGTTAATAAAACCAGCGTGGTACCTACCCTCGCCTCCGCGGGCGGGCCCCGAGCCTTTCGAGGGCCTTCCTCGCCCCCTGATGGTCCGGCCTGAGCGCCAGCGCTC
This sequence comes from Thermoplasmata archaeon, assembly GCA_038851035.1. Classification (NCBI taxonomy): domain Archaea; kingdom Methanobacteriati; phylum Thermoplasmatota; class Thermoplasmata; species Thermoplasmata archaeon. Next base: position 59,752 of record JAWCLH010000007.1, on the reverse strand, counting down.
TCTTCATAGAGTCAATGGCCTCGCCACGCATATTCAGTCTTATTAGCGCGAGGCCCCTATTGTACCAGCCCTTCTCGTCGCCGGGGGCCTCCTTAAGATAGCTCTCGAACGCGCTGAGGGCCTCGGCGTTCCTGCCCTCCGCTAGAAGGAGGACTCCCCTATTGAAGTGGGCACGGGCGAATGAGGGGTCGGCTGCGATCGCGCGATCATACTCCTTGAAAGCCTCCCCGTCCCTCCCGAGAATCTCCAGGGCGACACCCATGTTGAATCTGGCGCGGGGGTCGTCGGGCGAGAGCTCAAGGGCTCTTCTGTAGCAGTCGAGCGCCTCGCGGGACCTCCCCAGCGAATTGAGGGCGATTCCGCGATTTATCCAGGCCTCGGGTCGCGCTGGGTTGAGTTGAAGCGCTCTCTCCAGAAGCCTCTCCGCCTCCGTGAACTTTTTCTTTTTGATGAGAAGAACTGCTGTGTTGACCATGGCCTCCGAGTTACTGGATGAGTCCTTCATCTTTTTCTCCAGAAGGAGATGAGCCTCTCTGAGCATCGAGGCCTCCAGATAGACGGCGCTGAGATTCAGCCGGGCCTCGTTGAAGTCTGGCCTCAGCTCGAGCGCCTTCGAATAGGCCTTGATCGCTTCGTCGACCCTGCCCATCTTGGAGAGCACAACCCCCTGGTTGTACCATATATCGGGGTCGGTTCCGCCGGTCTTGAGTGCCCGCTCGTAGCACCGGAGGGCGGCCGGGAGGTGCCCGAGCTTCTGGTGCAGCACTCCGAGATTGTACTGCACCTCTGCCGACCCCGCTCTTAGCTCCGCCGCCTTTATGAGGCTCGAGAGCGCACCCTCTAGATTCCCCATCTCGGCAAGGCAAACGCCCCTGCGGCTCCAGGCCTCCCAGCGGCCGGGGTTCAGCTCCAGAACCCTCTCGAAACATTCTTGCGCCCGCTCGTACTTCTTCGCCGCCTCACAGGCGAGGCCGAGCTGGAGCCAGGCCTTCTCCGAGTCCGGGGAGAACTCCAGCTCCTTCTCGAAGCTCCTGATGGCGGCCAGCGCCGCCCCAGTCCGCAGCTCCAGAATTCCCTTGTGGAGCCACCCCTCAGGGAGCTCGGGGTTGATTTTGAGCGCCCTTTCGAGCAACCTGAGGGCATCGGGGCTCTTTCCGCACTCATGGAGCGCCTTGGCGAGCTGGAAGAGCGCCTCCGGGTTTTTCGGCTCGAGCTCCAGTGCCATCTTGAAGCACTTTATGCTCTCTAGGAGTGAGCCTGCCCCGTGGAGAGCGACCCCCTTCCGAATCCAGGCCTCAGGGTCTCGCGGCTCTTTTGCAAGCACTGCGTCGTAGGTTTCAATGGCCTCCTTGAACCTGCCCAAGGCCTCGAGTATGATTCCTTTGCTGAAGTAGGCGTCCGTGAGGCCCGGGTCCAACTTGATGGATTTATTGAAGGAGAGCAGGGCCTCCTCGTTCTTTCCGAGCCCCGCCAACACAACTCCCCTTCTGTGAACGAGACGGGGTAGCTCCCTTAGCTCTGGCTCCAGCCCTAGCAGGAACTCCAGGGCCTTCTCTCCCCGGCCCATCGTCTGAAGGAGCAGAGCCTTCTTCTCGATTAGGTCGACATTCCGTGGCGAGATGGCGATTCCTCTCTCCAGCGCTGCGAGCGCCTCCTTGTGCCGCCTGGCTCTGAGGAGCTCCTCCGCGTACCTCTCCCACGCCTCAACCATTCCGGGCCCATGCTTGACCGCACGCGCATAGCTCTCCAGCGCCTCGTCGAACCTCTCAAGCCTCCTCTGCAGGTCCCCCTTCTTCAGCCAGAGGTCGGCCCTGCTGGGAGCAACTAGAATTGCGTCCTTGACCGCGTTCAGGGCGTACCGGTAGTGCTCGACATGGACGAACTCATCCGCCTTTTTGAGCATGGCTTCGACGTTTGCGGGCTGGGTCTCCAGAACCCTCTCGTAGCATTTGCGGGACTCGGTGTGGTTGCCCATCTCGTGGTGGAGCCTGCCCATGGCCATGAGAACCTCCTCCGGCCTGCGCGAGCACTCGAGCGCCCTCCGGAGGCACTCGAGAGAGCCCTCCAGGTCCCTTTTCTTCTCCAGCAGGCCGGCTTTCTTCATCCAAGCCTCGCCGCTCCTGTCATCTATCGCCAGGGCGGTTTCGTAACAAGCCAGAGCCTTGTCCAGGGCCCATTTCCGCTCCAGTGCCAGGCCCTTGTGGAGCCAGGCGTCGACGTTCTCGGGCTCGTCGGTTATGATGCGGTCGAAGACCTCGACCGCCCTGTCCCACTCGCCCATGCCCTCGAGGCAGAGCCCCTTTCCGAGCAGGGTTCGGGTGCTCTCCCCGGCGCTCGCGGCCGCCTGCTCGTAGCGGGAAAGAGCCTCCGCAAACCTGCCGCACTCACGCAGCGAGAGGGCGTGGTGTAGGAGAGCCTCCATGTCGTCCTTGTTGATTTCCACAGTGCGCCTGAAGGCGATTTCTGCTTCAGGCCACATCCCAAGAGCCTCTAGAGCCAGTCCCCGCCCGAACCAGCCACCCGGGTTGTCCGGCGAGAGGGTGACCGCCTGCTGGAAGGATGCCAGCGCCTCCTCTGTCCTCGTCAGCCCGAGGAGGATGTGCCCACGGCGAATCCAGACCGGCGTGTTTTTCGGGTTGATGGATAGGGCGGTCTCGTAGCTTTTCAGAGCTTCCTCGGGCCTCCTGAGCTCCTCGAGAAGGGCCGCCCTCTCGGACCATCCCTCGACAAGGTCGGGCCTGACCTCCGTCGCCTTGGTCACGCGCGCCAGCGCCTCCTCAGGCCTCCCCAGCCTCCTCAGAATTCCGCCCATCCGCAGCCAGGCAGAGACTAAGCCAGGGTTCTCGGCGGCGGCCTTCTCGTAGCACTCGAGAGCGCCTTCCAGCTCCCCCCTCTCCTCCTTAACCCGGGCCTTCCCAGCCCATCCCAGCGCGAGGTGGGGGTTGACCTCGATGGCCCGGTCGAACTCGCTCTCCGCCTCCTTCCACCTCCCCAGCTCTAAGAGGGCCTCGCCCTTTCCGACGAGGGAGGAGCTGTGGCGGGGGTTGAGCGCAAGCGCGCGTTCGAACCACTGAATCGCCTCCTCGAAATTTCTCTGCTCGAGGAGGGCAGTGCCACCGGCGTACCAGGCCGCTATGTGATGTGGACTCTTCTGAATCGCTTTCCGGAAGGACGCTAGAGCCTCAGCCCCTCGCCCCATCTCTCTCTCCAGTACCCCCCGGCTATACCATATCTCGGGGTCGTCCGGGCGCAGCTCCGCAACGCGATCAAACACCTTGAGGGCCTCCTCCCGCCTCCTTATACCGGCCAGGGTGAGGCCCAGTTTGTACCAAGCCTCGGCGTAGTCCGGCCTAAGCGAGACCGCCTGGTTGAGACACCTGACCGCGCTTTCGTGCCTCCCGAGGACGGAGAGCACCCCGGCCTTCTCATACCATGCCTCCGCAAGTCCAGGGTTGAGCCTAAGGGCGCCGTCATAGGCTCTCAGGGCCTCCGGGAACTTTCTGAGGGCTACTAGTGAATCCGCCTTGCCCTTGACGGCTTGGAATAGGTCCGGCTTTATCTTCAGCGCCCTGGTGAAGCAATCAACGGCTCCCTGATGGTCTCCCATCCCCGCGAGAGCGAGGCCCTTTTTATACCAGACGTCCGCGTCTTCCTTTATTAATTCCCGGACCCTATCGTAGCACTTGACGGCGAGCTCGTTCCTTCCGGTCTGGTGGTAGAGGGCTCCCAGCGCGCTCCACACGTCGGGGTTGTCTGGGTCCAGCGCCGAGGCCCTCTGGTAGGCCTCAACCGCCTCGCCATACCTCTTGAGTTCCTGCAGTAGGGCCGCCTTCTTGAGCCATGCTTGGAGGTTCCGGGGGTCCAGCTCCAGCGCCTCGGTGTAGGCCTGGACGGCCTCTGGGAGCTTCCTGAGCCTCTCCGCCGCGGCGGCGAAACCCAAGTGGGCCTCGCTGCTCTCGGGGTCCATCTCAAGAACCTTTTCATAGCTCGCCATAGCCTCCTTAAACAGATTGGACCTAAGGAGAGCATGCCCCCTCAGAAGCCATGCTTTTGCGCTCCGGGGCAGGTACACCACCGCATTGTTGACGCACCGGAGGGCCTCGTCCACCCTGTCCTCGTCCAGATGATACTCAGCCTGAAAAAGCCATGCCTCCCCGTCCTCCGGGCACCGGAGAACGAGCTCCTCAAAGGTCTTCAGAGCCGCGTCGCAGTCGCCCATCAGGCCCTGGGCCTGCCCTTTCCCCCGGAGCGCATTCACCCTCCCAGGCCGAATCGCGAGAGCCTTTGTGAAGCACTCCAGCGCCTCACCTCCTCTCCCCATCGCCAGCATCGTGCGCCCCTTGCGAATCCAGGCCTCCTCCAGACCGGGCGAGAGAGCGAGCGTCCGCTCGTAGGACCTCGCGGCCTCCTCCATTCTTCCAAGGACCTCCAGAACCCTCCCCCTGAGTAGCCACCCCTGGCCGAATTCAGGGTTCGCCTCGACTGCGCCATCCAGGGCGCGCAGGGCCTCTTCGTAGTGTCCTAGCGAGAAGTGCGCCTCGCCTATCGAGAACCAAGTCTCGTGGGAGTTCCTGTCCAACTCCAGTGCCTTCTCAAGGGTCTTCAGGGCCTCCTCAGACATTCCAAACTTCTGGAGTGCGGCCGCCTTCTCTCTCAGGGGCTCGGGTCTTCCCGGAGAGATGGAGACGAGAGTGTCCAGTGTGCGGAGGAGCTCGTCTCTGCTCCCCAGTCGGTCGAGCGCGACGGCGCGGACACGCAGCGCCTCCGCGTGGTTAGGAAAAAGGCTGAGAACCCGGTCGCAATAACGGAGGGCTTCCTGGAGTCTGCCTTGCTCTAGTGAGTGCTGGGCGAGTTCCAGACCTTGCTCGGGCGTCTCAAACGGCCTCAGCCTTGCCCTCTTGACTTTAATGACGGGGACGAGGCTTGTCTTAGTCCCGCACGTCGGACAGGCACCTGCGCCCACGAGCACCTCGGACCCGCACACCGCGCATTTACCTATGGTCCCTGAATCCTCCATGGCGCCCATCCAAAACCGGCTCGCCGGAATTAACTCTTTCCCCTGCGAAGTCCTTAAGTACTAAGTACTCAATCCCTTTTTAGGTGGGCCTGATGGACAGCATATTCCCGCCTTGCCCGAGATGCAACAAGGGCCACATGATACCGTTCTCCATGGGCCACGATGTATTCGAGGTCTGGAAGTGCACCAACTGCACTCACATAGTGTATAAAAAGTAACAATAAGCGGGAAATGGATCTCGACGGAGCTGGGTTGGAGAGCGACGGAGGGGCATCGCCCTATTCCCCCCCATCGCTATAGCGTGCTATCGCTGAATTCTTCATGCTCCCCATCGGTGCCGGGGCGCACTGAGCGGGTATGAGACGGGTGGTATGCTCCCTTCACTTGCCGGGCAGGAGGAAATAACCCGCCGCCTTCTCGCGCGCCTTCCTCTTTGCGTATCCCTTTTGCTCGAGTTCCTGCAGACCGGCCAGAACCTGGTTCTTGGGCATCTTGCACATCTGCGTTATTCTGTCTGCGTTGGCCATCTTCTCCTCGCCCACTATCCCCGCGCCCTTCATCACTTCATAGACCTTATTGGCCCTGTCCGAAACACCCTCGAGCATTCTCTTCCGCTCCCTCTTTTTCTTGCCGGGGCGGGAGATTACTTCTCCCGTATATTTATTTTGTGCTGTCGGTATGAGGCTGTGAAAAGGGTTGCCTCATAACCTCCGACGGACGGCCCCCGCTCATGCCAGGGCCCCCATCCCTATCTCTCACGCTTCCTGCTCAGAACTGCTATTGACCTTGCCTCTTCTTGGGGGAACTCGTAGGTTTGCAGCCTGTAGGAGATGTTCAGGGATTGGAGGACTCTGTGGACCTCTTTGAATTTGCTCTTAAACTCCTCCTCTGTGGTCCAGTCTATATAAAAATCGTGAGCCCCGAATATTGGTTTGATACCTAGCTTCATCATCGCGTGGACGACCTCAGAGGGGCCAGCGCTGTTGGGGTTGATGGTCACGTCTATATAGGTTCTCATGGTCTCCCCGACGATAATGCATCTGAGGGCTAATAAACCTGATTGCCGCGAGATATTAATATCCTCCGACGATATCCGGTCGGGCAGGCGATGGGCGAGCTCACCCCAATGATGGAGCAGTATAGGGCCATAAAGAAGGAATATCAGGACTATATTCTTCTCTATAGACTCGGAGATTTCTACGAGACCTTCTTCGAGGACGCAGCCCTGACCTCGCGCGAGCTGGACATAGTTCTCACGTCGAGGGGCAGGGGGGAGGAACGGGTCCCGATGGCGGGCATCCCCTACCACGCTGCGGAGTCATATATAGCCAAGCTCATCAAGAAGGGCCACAAGGTCGCGATATGCGAGCAGATGGAGGACCCTGCCCTCGCCAAAGGGCTCGTCAGGCGGGAGGTCGTGCGCGTCATAACCCCCGGAACAGTCCTCGAGGATTCGATGCTGGAGAGAAAGGCCGGAAATTACTTAGTAGCGATATCGAGGTCTGAGCGGGGCTTCGGCCTCTCCGCGGTCGAGGTCTCGACGGGCGAGTTCGTCACCATGGAGCTCACCGGCGAAGATGCCCTCACCCGTCTCCTCGGGGAGGTGTCCCGCCTGAAGCCCTCGGAGTGCCTCCTGCCTCCCGAGCTCTTCGGGGACAGGAGGCTGACGGAGCAGCTGAGGAATCTTTCGGAGATGGCGCTGGTCCGGCTCGAGGCGGAGGCCTTCGAGCCTCAGGCCGCCGCAAGAAGGATAATGGAGTACTTCGAGGCCGTCAGTCTGGAGGGCTTCGGGTGCGCCGGAAAAGAGCTTGCGATATCCGCCGCCGGGGCGGTGCTCTCCTACCTTGACCGCGTCCGCAAGGGGGCGGAGTTCTGCATCGACACCCTCAGGACCCAGACACCGGGGGAGCACATGGTTCTCGACGCCGTCACCCAGCGGAACCTCGAGCTCGTCCAGTCCCTGCGTGAGGGCAGCGCGAAGGGGACCCTTCTCGAGGTTCTGGATCACACCGTCACGGCGATGGGCGGGAGGCTCCTCCGCGGATGGATTCTCCAGCCCCTAATGGACGTCTCCCGAATTCGCCTGAGGCTGGAGGCGGTGCGTGAGCTCCTTGAGACCGCCGTTCTGTCCCAGACCGCCCGCGAGCTCCTCCGTGGTGTGCACGACCTCGAGAGGCTCACGGGTAGAGTCACATTCGGGACGGCGACGCCGCGGGATCTGCTCGCGGTCTCCTCGTCGCTCAGGGTCGCGGGCCAGCTCAGGAGGGTCCTCGAGCCCGCCCGCTCGGAGCGGCTCCGCCAGCTCGCAGAGGAAATCGACCCGCTCGAGGAACTGGCCTCCCTGCTCTCGAGCGCCATTCCCCCCGACGCGCCCGCCACCACCCGCGAAGGCGGGTTCATTCAGGACGGCTACAGCGCGGAGCTGGACGCGCTGAGGGCGAGTACGCGCGAGGCCCGCGACTGGCTCGCTGGTCTCGAGGTCAAGGAGAGGGAAAGGACAGGAATTCGGTCCCTGAAGGTCGGCTTCAACAGAGTTTTCGGCTACTATATAGAGGTCACTAAGCCCAACCTCGGGATGGTCCCCCCGGACTACATTCGGAAGCAGACCCTGGCGAACGGGGAGAGGTTCGTCACCGAGGAGCTCCAGAGATACGAGGAGATCGTCCTGAGCGCCGAAGAGAGGATTAAAGCCCTTGAGCAGAGGCTCTTCTCCGAGCTGCTCTCGAAAGTGGCCGCGCGGGCGCCGGGAATTCTGGCCACCGCTCGCGCCGTGGCCGAGGTGGACGCTCTTCTGAGCCTCTCAGAGGCCGCGTCTAGGGGCGGCTACTGCGAGCCGGAGGTGGACGAGGGGGACGCCATCGACATTAGGGAGGGCAGGCACCCCGTCATAGAGAGAGCGCTGCCCCCCGGCAGCTTTGTCCCCAATGACACCCACCTTGACTGCAGCCGGGAGCAGATAATGATTCTCACCGGCCCCAACATGGCTGGCAAATCGACCTACATGAGACAGGTTGCGTTGATTGTAATCATGGCCCAGCTAGGCTCCTTCGTGCCCGCGAGGAGCGCAAAAATCGGCATCGTCGACAGGGTCTTCACTAGGGTCGGTGCGACGGACGATCTCGTCAGGGGGCAGAGCACCTTCATGGTCGAGATGGTCGAAACCGCGAGCATCCTGAACAGCGCCACCCGCCGTAGTCTCGTCCTGCTCGACGAAATCGGGAGGGGCACAAGCACATACGACGGCCTGAGCATCGCCTGGGCAGTTGCGGAGTACCTCCACAACGAACCGCGCGCGGGCTGCAAAACCATTTTCGCCACCCACTACCACCAGCTCACCGAGCTCGCGCGCAGCCTGCCCCGGGCACGGAACTACCACATGCCTGTTAAGGAAGCGGGCGAGGAGATCGTTTTCCTGAGAAGGGTGGTCCCGGGGAGCGTGGACAGGAGTTACGGGATACAAGTCGCCAGGCTCGCGGGCCTCCCGAAAAAGGTAACGGAGAGGGCGAGGGCCGTCCTCGCGAGCCTCGAGGCCGGATCGGTCCCGGTGAGGCCCCGGGGGCCCAGGCAGACCACGCTTTTCGCCCCGCAGCCCGCCACCGACCCCATAATCGAGGAGCTGCGAGGCCTCGACCTCGAGCGGATGTCGCCCATCGAGGCGTTGGTCAGGCTCCACGAGCTGCAGAAGAAATTGGGGGTGGCCCCCAAGGCGGCCCCAGAGGTCAGGGAGGTCGGGAAATGAGAGGGAAAATTCGGGTTCTCCCTCCAGAGACCGTCGCCAAGATCGCGGCCGGTGAGGTCGTGGAGAGGCCCGCATCGGTGGCGAAGGAGCTTATAGAGAACGCTCTCGACGCCGGTGCCACTAATATCGTGCTCGAGATGGAAAAGGGGGGGAAGAGGCTCATAAGGGTCAGCGACGACGGCTGCGGGATGTGCAGGGAAGACTCCATAAAGGCGTTCGAGAGGCACGCGACCAGCAAGATAACCTCGGCGGAGGATCTCTCGAGCATAACCACTCTGGGCTTCAGGGGAGAGGCTCTGGCGGCGATAGCCGCTGTGGCTAGGGTAAAGCTTATCACCAGGGTCAGGGAGGAGGCGGAGGCGACCGAAGTCAGGGCGGAGGGGGGGAAAGTATTGGACGCTAGGGCCTCGAGCCGCTCGCCCGGGACGACTGTGGAGGTCCGCGAGCTCTTCTATAATGTGCCCGCGCGAAAGAAGTTTTTGAAGAGCGAGCGCGTCGAGGAGGAACATGTACTGGACGTACTGACGGGCTACGCCCTCGCCCGCCCCCGTGTCGGGTTCAGGGCGCTCTCGGACGGAAAGGAGGTCCTGTCGCTTCACCCGGCGGCAAGCCTCGGCGAGAGGGTGGCAGGATTATACGGCGTCCAGATATTCCGGGAGCTACTTCAAGTATTGGGTGCCTGCCGAGAGCTCCCGCACTCCTACGACGAGTATCCCCTCTCGGGCTGCTTCGTGCAGGGGTACGTCTCACGCCCCACCCTGACCAAGGGGCGCTCCTCAGAGCTGCGCTTTTTCATCAACGGCCGCCTTTTCTCCGACAGGGCCCTGACCCAGACGGTTCTCGAGGCCTACGGCGAGCTCATCCCGCAGGGAAGGTACCCTATCGGTGTCATCCACCTTGAGATGAACCCCGCCCTAGTGGACGTCAACGTCCACCCAGCGAAGAGCGTCGTCAGATTTGCGGACGAGGAGAAGGTGCGGACAGCGCTTCTGGACGCTGTCAGGCGCGCGCTCGCAACCGCCGCCAGCCAACCGCACGGCATCCCCGGGAGACCTCTAGAGCCCCTGCCTTTCACGCCCACAACGCCGCCGAAGGTCGAGGCTGGGCCGGTCCAGAGGACGATATACGGCGCCGAGGCCCCCCCGCCTCCCCCGCCCCCCGAGCCAGAGAAGGGCCTGCCCGAGCTCACAATCATAGGCCAGGCCCATAACCTCTATATCATAGGTCAGGCACCCGACGGAATCGTGATGATAGACCAGCACGCCGCTCAAGAGAGGGTGAACTACGAGCGGCTGAGGGAGCAGCTCTCCTCGGGCAGGGTCAGGAGCCAGACTCTGCTCCAGCCCAGGACTCTCGAGCTCGGAGCGAGGGAGAGGCGGGCTCTGGAGGCTGGGAGGGAGCTAATCGGGAGGCTCGGCTATCAGGTCGAGGAGTTCGGAGGGAGGAGTGTCGTGGTCAAGGCGGTTCCGGTTGTCGGTGGCACCGCCCTCCCGGCCGAGACCCTGCGGGAGGTTCTGGGCGAGGTTCTCGAGGCTTCGGGGAGGCCGGCGAGGACTCTCGAGGCGCAGGCCGACAGGGCGCTGAAGCTGATGGCGTGCCATGAGTCGGTGAGGGGTGGCGAGAGGCTCGAGGTCGCCGAGATGAGGGAGCTGGTCGAAGCGCTCTACAAAGCGCAGGACCCCTTCTCCTGCCCCCATGGTCGGCCCACGATGATTCACATGACGAGGAAAGAGCTGGAGAGGAAGTTCGGGAGGAGCGGGTGAAGCCCCGGCAGCTCTCAACTGCCGGACGGGGCCTCTTTACCCTTTCCCGGGTTACTCTCGTTGCGGGAAGTGGGTCTCGCAGGCAATCAATCATTTAATATCCTCAGACCGATTCAGATACCGTGAGCCAGGTATACGAGCGCGAGCTCAAGGGAATTCTGATGGCCGACCCGGAGGTTCTGAAGCGCGTCGTGGCGCACCTCCCGCCAGAGGAGCAGCTCGCGTACATGAGAATAATTGAGAGGCCCTTCGTGGTTGTGCGCGCCGCGGGCTCATTCGGCGTGGATATGGCGGTCGTGGGAATCATCCCATTTCTCGTTGAAGAGAAGACATCAGTTGACGACGTATACCATTTCAACAAGCCCAGAATCATCGAGCAGGCCGAGCACCTGAAGAGGCTGTGCATGGAAGCGGGGGTGACTCCCGTCTACGCCTATCGGCTCAAGCGCCTGAGGGGCGGAGACCCCTGGCGTCTCTTCACAATCGAGCTCGACGAGAAAAAGCTCTATGGCCTCCAGAGACTCTTCTACAGCAGGCTCCCGAAACTGGAGTACACGAGGAGCAATAATTACGTAATGCGCTGGGGGAGCGGCTGGCCCCTGCACTCCTTCATAGACTGGGCCGCGTCCCTCCCTCGCGGCGAGTACGGAGGTGGCGACTGATGCCCGGGGAGCTCAGGTGGCAGAAGTACTACATGGACGCCTCAATTAAGAGCTCTAGGCTCAAGTTCTACGCGATTCTTGAGAAGCCATTCGGGTCAGCGGCCTTGATTCCTCCCCCCCACCCAGCGGGTGACGCCCTACAAATCTCGCCACCTTTAATTCCTCACGGGACCAAAGCCATGGAAGTCACATCGAAATTCGTGACCAAGGAGGCCCCGGCGCTCGTTCTAGGGTTCCGGGCCTCCCCGAGCCTCCTCTCGATATCCTCTGAAAGGGCGCTCAGGTGGGTCAGGGAGCTCGAAGCCCCAATGAAGTATGTCTCGGTCGAGGGGGCTGAGGGGGGGATATTCGCCGCCCTTTCAGGCGGGCTGCTCTATTTCTTAAGCCGCGCGGGGAAGCCGCAGTGGAAGTACAGGATTGGACCTGAGGTCATGGCCCTCGCCTCTTCCTCGGCGGGCCAATGCGCGGCCGTGGCCGACGAGAAGGGACGAGTGGCCTGCATAGCCCTAGATGGAAAGCCTCTATGGAGCGCCAGGCTCGAGTCACCGGCGAGGGCGCTCAGGATGGCCGGCGACGGCTCCGCCGCCCTCTCCCTTGACCAGGCCGGTGGAGTCTCGCTCATCGCCCAGGGCGGCAGGGTCCTCTGGAGGAGGGCCTTTCCGGACGGGGTCAGGGACTTCGCCGCGACCGGGAGTCTGAGCAGGACGGTGGTCCTGACGGGCCATGCGCTCCACTCCCTCTCCTTCGACGGGAGCGAGCTCTGGACGGTGGACGTTCCGGAGGGTACGAGTGCTGTGAGAATGCCAGAGGACGGGGAGGGGATATACGCCATCGGGCCCCGGACGGTCGCGAGATACCTCCCTGGCGGGAAGAGACAGTGGCTCGGCGATATAGACAGCCACCCCCCATCTAGCTCGGTCATGCCGGGCCCGAGACTCCTTCTACTCCCCTTCCAGGGTGGGGCGGCCGCCGTGGACAAATGGGGCAACCTGGTGCTGGAATGCCCAGTGCCCGTGGCATGCGCCAGCGCCTCCTTCGCGTTCTACGATGGCATGGGAACCATATTCTCCATCGGGGAGGCTGGGGGCTCGACCCATCTATTCATTCTCGACGTCGGCCCCTCGCTCGTTGACTACTTACTCCGAGCGTCGAGGGTACTCGCAGACGAGTGCGCAAGGGCCGGACAGGCCGCTCCCATGGCTGACCGCTCCTTCCTCGACGCTCTCAATGCCGCCTCCTCCTCCGACCTCCGTGGAGCACTGGCGTCGGCGGAGCTCGCATGCAGGTACTACGAGGAAGCCCTGAGCGCGATTCAGAAGTCCGCCGACGGCGTAGTCACTCCGGAGGCAATGGCCGCCGTTGAGATATCGGCGCGGGAAGCGCTCGAGAAACCCCTCTCCAGCCGAAAGCCCTCCCTGACTGCTAGGTGCTTTTGTGGGGCCTCGAACCCGGTCTTTGAAACCGAAAGGCCCTTCCTCAACCTTTGTCCGAAGTGCGGGAAGCTAGGTTTGGTCAGATAACCCCCGGGCGCAGACCCCCTCGGAGGCGGGGTTCGACCACTGGCTCCCCAGCAAGAATAACACACGGGAGGGGGTTCGGCGGCTGGGCGCCCCATCTAACTCAGCCAAACACCCGGGCGCCATCGGAACTCACAGGTCCGCTCATCCGCCATCTCAGGGCTTGAAATTTGACGGCCGAAGGGCCCTGCCGGCCGCAGGGGTTGACCGGCCGACGTCGCCTGACCCTCTTGTCCTCATCTGGCGCAATATAATGATTCTCTGAAGGTTAAATAACTCTTTGTGCTGGGCAGGGCAAAGGGATGAGGTCCCGTGCCCTCGCGCCTGAAAGGTCTGAATGCTCACCCTCTCCATTAGGCGGATGTCGGCCCGCGCCTGGGCCTGGCGCCGTGAAAAAGCTTTATCTTGGGAGGTGGATTGGGCTGACGTGGTGGCGCCGGGATGCGTGGATTGAAGGCCGCGGTAGCCATTATCTGCACGGCCGCCCTTGTGGCGGCCTCAGGCTGCGTGGACATCTATGGAGCGCGCGAGCTCTTCGGCGGAAAGAAACCCTCCCCGAGACCGAGCTATCGCGAGAGGTGCAAGGTCCTGATAGCTCACGCCTTCAACTACAAATTTGCGGACCCCGCTAGCTGGGTTTACGTGGCGTCCCAGCAGGCATTTGTCAAAAGGGGCACTGAGTGGCTTAAGGTCTACATTGACGTCACGATCGTCGACTTCAACCTCCTCCCTATAGATATTTCCGACATCACGGGTTACTTCCAGAGATACCTTCGCGTCGAGGTTATCACCTCCGACGGCACTAGCTGGTTGGACCAGACCTACTATGCCACAGCCCACGAGAACATTACCGCGATGGGGCCGATTGACGGACCCTGGACAGTGCGCGTCGAGGCGGGGGGTGTGGGGAACGCTACGATCGGTCTCCAGGACAACTTTAAGGTCATGCTGACGGTCAGGGAGCCGGGGTGACCCCCGATGCGCCGGCGGGGGTCCCTCAGGAACGCCACGCTGCTCTCGTACGGAGGGGACCGGCTCGAGGAAAGAGGACGGGTACCGGAGGGACCGGGAGGGAGCGGGGCCGCGGGCGCGCCGCCCGGCCCGCGAGTTTTTGGAGTAACAGAGCTAACGCGATACATATCCAGCGTTCTCGAGGGCGACCCCCTCCTGCGCGATGTGTGGGTGAGAGGCGAGGTCTCGAACTTCCACCACCACCAGTCCGGCCATATGTACTTCGACCTTAAGGACGCGGCGGCGGTCCTCAGGTGTGTGATGTTTCGCGAAGTCAATCGCGCCTTGAGGTTCACCATCACGAACGGGATGAAGCTCCTGGTCAGGGGCGGTGTAATCGTCTACGCGGCGAAGGGTGAGTACGAGCTCCGCGTTGCCGAGGCCAGGCCGGAGGGCGTCGGGGAGCTCTTTCTCGCCTTCGAGCAACTGAAGAGGAAGCTCGAGGAGGAGGGCCTCTTCGACCCCAAAATCAAGCGCCCCCTGCCATTCCTCCCTAGGATAGTCGGGGTGGTGACCTCACCGACCGGCGCGGTGCTTCAGGACATCAAGCGAATTCTATTCGGCCGCTTCCCGAACGCACACCTCCTCCTCGCGCCCGCGAGGGTGCAGGGTGAGGGCGCCGCGGACGAGCTCGTTGCGGCCATCCGTCTCCTCAACTCTCTTGAAGAGGAGGGGCCGGACGTGATTATCCTGGCTCGGGGAGGAGGCTCACTCGAGGACCTCTGGCCATTCAACGAAGAAAAAGTCGCAAGGGCGATTCGCTCCTCAAGAGTTCCGGTGGTGTCGGCCGTGGGGCACGAGACCGACTTCACCATTGCCGACTTCGCCGCCGACGCCCGAGCCCCGACGCCGTCAAAGGCGGCTGAGATGGTCGTACCCGACAAGGCCGAGCTCGAAGGGCGCATCGCCGACCTCCGGCGGGCGCTGGACCGGGAGCTCATCAGCCGCTTCGACCAGGCGCGGCTCAGGACGGACGAGCTCACACGCGCCCTCGGAAGGGCCGTGGGCAACCTGCTCGCGAGGAAGAGGGAGCGTCTACTCAGGCTCTCGTCAATGCTCAATGCTATGTCCCCTGGGCAAGTGCTGGCGCGGGGCTACAGCATAACGCTCAGACGGTCCACGGGGCGAGCCGTCCGCGACCCCGCCTCGCTGCGGAGGGGCGAGGAGCTCCTGACCGTTCTCTCCGGAGGAGAGGTCGTGAGCGCCGTCAAGGGCACAAGCACGAGGAGGGAGGGATGGATATTTACAGAGATGAAGGGAAAAAGGGCAGGGAGAAGAGGCTGAGCTTCGAGGAGGCCCTGACCAAACTAGAGAACATTGTCAGGACGCTCGAGGTGGGGGAGGTCGGGCTCGAGGAGGCTCTCCGGCTCTACGAAGAGGGG
This sequence comes from Thermoplasmata archaeon, assembly GCA_038851035.1. Lineage (NCBI taxonomy): Archaea > Methanobacteriati > Thermoplasmatota > Thermoplasmata > Thermoplasmata archaeon. Next base: position 44,661 of record JAWCLH010000007.1, on the reverse strand, counting down.
AACAGGCTCTCGAGGAGGTGCCTCGAGGAGCTGGAAAAAATCGAGAAAAAGCTGGAGGTGGTGAAGCTCGTGGACGGGAAAATCCTCCGAGGGCCTCTTGAGGAGAGTGTATTGTCACCCTCGGGGGTGGGGGAGGAGGAGTAGCGGGGCAATTGCTGGGGGGTTCGGGATAGAGATAAGGGGGGTGTGGGAAAAGGGGGTGCGGGAAAAGAGAGGGGGAGGGGGTAGGGCCGGGGGTGCGGCTCTCGAGATTGGATGAGAACGAAGTCGACGGGAATTAATCACTTCAGCCTTGTCCTGCAGAATGGGCAGGTCTTCCACTGGGGTTTGACCTTCCTCCCGCAGCTCGGGCACTTCGGGGGTCCCTCGGGCTTCGGGCCCGCTGGGGCCTTCGCCACCGGCTCCGCGAGCTTCTTCTTTTTTAGCTCCGAGGCCTGGGCCGCCACCTGACTGGCGTAGTCCATCGCGAGGTCATACTCCCCAGCCTCCATCGCGTCCTTCGCCATTTTCAGTGTTCCGGCGACCTCATCCGTCTCAGCACCTACGGCGCGGGCCGCGGACAGCGCCGTCTCGGCCTCCGCCAGCTTCGCGGCGGCATCCGATCTCTTCTTCGCAATGGTCTGGGCCTGCTTGCTCGCCGAAGATATAAACTCCGCGGCGACGAGATAGTCCCTCCTCGCTATGGCTCCCTTCGCCTTCTCGAGCAGCGCCATGGCGTCCGTCACGTCGGCTCCGGTCTTCCCGAGTTCGCTGATCTCCTGGAGGGTCGCGCTGTACTCAGACTCGACCACAGGCCTGAGGTCCTCCGCTCCCTCTTCCGCCGCCGGGGCCTGCGTGGGAGGCACTTCTTCCGCCACGGGGGGAGGCCTCGGCGCCTCCGGCGCGCCCCTGAGGTACTCCTCGCTCCTGCGAGCGGAATCAAGGGCCCTTTTCAGTCTCCCCGCCTCCCGGAGTTTCTTCGCCCTCTGTATCGCCCAGTCGACGCGTGCGGTGCTCTTGCCCGCCTGCTTCAGCTCCGCGGCCATCTTCTCGAACTCCGCAAGCTTCTCGTCCAAGAGCTGGTTCAGTTGGGCCCGGAGGGCTTTCTCGGCGGATGCCCTGCTGGCCGAGACGCTGGAGAGGGCAATCTGCATACTTCCCGCCGCCGCCGATGCCTCGGCCTCGCTGAGGAGCCGCTTGGCCTCCTTCGTGTCCGCCCCTTCACTCTCCGCGAGTAGTATGGCCGTCTTCGCGGATTCTAGCTGAATTCTCAATATCTCCGGGTTCCTGAGCATCCGAACGGTGCCGTCCCTGCATCCTATGACAAGCGTGTCGCACATTCCGGTTGCTGCGATCGACCACACCTCGGGCCCGACCCTCGTCATCCATAGAAGGCGGCCGCCCCGCTCAAAAAAATAAATATATCGATCATGCGAGGTGGCGACCAAGTAGTCCCCGGTCTCTGAGAGGGTCACGCCGCGCACAATGCCCCCCGTCCTGTACTTCCAGACCACCTTCCCATCCGGGGAAATCAGGTAGATGTTCGTGTCGGTAGATCCTGCGGCCATCAGGCCCCCGGAGGGCAAGGCGGCGACGGATATCACAGCGCTCCCCGCCTCCAGCTTCCACATCTCCTTCCCGGCGGGGTCGAGCCGGCGCACGGTGCTGTCCGCGCAGCCAACGAGCGCCCCGCCTCCCTCAACCGCCACCGCGCAGAGAGGGTTGGTCCCTAGGTCCGCCCTCCACTCCACAGTACCTTTTTTATCCAGCGCGATGAGGGTCCCGCTCCACCCGGCCGCTATAATTCTGTCACCGGTAGCAGTTATGGAAGCGACCCTAACGAAGCTGTCCGTCTTGAACTTAAACAGGAGGCCCCCGCCCCTGTCAAAGGCGTAGACGTGTTTGTCGTAGGAGCCTCCCACGACTATACCCCCGTCCCCTGAGATACCGGTCCCGCCGACCATGTCGCCCGTCTTCTGCTTCCACAGGAGCGAGCCTTTCTCATCAATGATGTGGAGGTGCCCGTCCCACGAGCCCGCGGCCACGAGGCCGCCCCCGGGCGGCACGCTGACGCTCCACACAAGACCCTCGGCCTCGTACTTCCAGGCCTCGCTCAGATTCGGCATTTATCCACCCGGTGATGGCTCTCCGGCGCCTCGGTGCTAAAAGGCGCTCTGGTGTAATAAATATTGTTGGTGAGAAGGCGGCCAAATGATAAAAGGTTTTTATAATGCGGCTGAGTTGCGGAGAGCGTGGATCGCTAGGGGGAATGGAATGGACTTCAGGCTTAGCGAGGTTCAGGCGCTGACGAGGGACATGGTCAGGGAGTTCGTGGATAAGGAGGTCGCGCCACGCGCCGCAAGGACCGACGAGGAGAGGACCTTTCCGGTCGAGACCATCCGGAGGATGGCGGAGCTCCAGCTCCTCGGCCTTCTCGCCCCCCAAGAGTGCGGCGGCGCTGGAGTGGACACCATCACATTCGCGATAGCGGTTGAAGAGCTGGCCCGGGCGTGCGCCTCCACAGCGCGCGTGGTCGGGGCGCACAACGCGTTGGGCATCCTTCCCATCGCCGCCTTCGGGAGCGAGGAGCAGAAGGCCTCTCTCCTCCCCGCACTGGCCTCGGGTCAAACCCTCGGGACCCTGGCCCTCCTCGATAGCGGAGCGGGTCTGGACCTCTCGACCCTGCGAACCACCGCCGCGCGCGAGGGCGACGGGTTCAGAATCACTGGTAAAAAGCTCTTCGTGCCCATGGCGTCCGAGGCGGGTGTCTTTATAGTGCTGGCGACGACGGAGAAGGGCCCGACCCTCTTCGTGGTGGAGAGGGGAGATGGCGTAGCGCTGGGAGAGCGGGAGGAGCTGCTCGGTCTCCGTGGCGCGGGCATCGGCCCCGTTGAGTTCAGCGCCCACGTCCCGGTGGCGAACATGATCGGGCCGGAGGGCGGGGCCAGCCGAATTCTGGAGAGCGTTCTAGCCGTGGATGGAATCGGGCTCGCGGCGGCCTCGGTCGGCGTCTCCAGGGCCGCGATTGAGGCTTCGGTGGGCTATGCCAAAATCCGCGTCCAGTTCGGCCAGCCTATCGCGAAATTTCAGGCGATTCAGACCATGCTGGCCGAGATGGCGATAGAGACCGAGGCGACGAGGCTCCTGGTCTACAGAGCTGCCTTCGCGCGCGACAACGGGGAGGACATCAGGATGGCGGCGGCGATGGCTAGGGCCCACGCCGCAGACTCCAGCGTGCGGGTCGGGAACAAGGCGGTACAGGTTCACGGGGGGGTGGGCTATACGAAGGAGATGCCGGTGGAGAGATACTATAGGGACGCAATGGCTCTCGCGGTCTATCCATCGCCACCCGACTCGCATAGGCTGGCGGTGGCGGCGGAGCTTCTCAAATAATTTAAATAAACGGAGGGCTAGGGTGATGGCGAGATGTCGGACCTGACTGACCAAATGAGCTCCGCTGAGAGCTCCAGCGAGGTCAGCGAGCTAGAGAGGCGAATGCTCAGGGAGATGAGGGAGGAAACACCGGATTACTGCCTCCAGTGCGTCAAGTGCACCGCCGGCTGCCCGGCGATGAAGCTCCTCGAGCTCCACCCCCACGAGGTCATGGCACTATTCAACCTCGGCTTCACAGAAGAGCTGCTGAAGTCGGAGGTCATATGGTGCTGCGTTACGTGCTTCAAGTGCAAGGAGAGGTGCCCCCAGAAGGTCACGCCGGTGGACGTCATTCTCCTCCTGCGCTCAATAGCGGTCCAGAGGGGCCTCCCCGTGCCTCCCGGCTTCGCAGGAGTCCTTCAAGCGGTCATTGAGAAGGGGCTGATTCAGGACCCCGTCGAGGTTCTCTACAGGAGCGTCGCGACCGGTAAAAAGAGATTTACCGACAGGAAGGGCGCAGGTCTCGGCGAGGCCTCGAGGCCCGTGGACATGGAGAAGTTCAGGGAGGCGCTGACCGGCGCCCTTTGCCAGAGCCTTCTGGAGGACCAGCAATGAAGTACGCGCTCTACCTCGGCTGCGCAATAACCACCGAGGCCTACGCCTACGAGATGTCGGCCCGCGAGACGCTGGGCAGGCTCGGGGTGGAGTTCGTGGACTGTCCGGGCCACTCGTGCTGCGGGGTGACGATTCGCAGCATCAACCCCTTCGCCTTCCTATACCTCGCCGCGCGCAACATCGCCATAGGCGAGGGGACTGGTCTGGACATAATGACATTCTGCACGGGCTGCCGGATGACTCTCCTCGAGGCCAAGCACGTCCTTGACCATAACGACGGCATGAAGCGGAGGGTGAACGCTGTCCTCTCCACAGAGGGTCTTGAGTACAGGGGGACATCGAGAGTGATGCACATCGTCGAGCTCCTTCACGACGTCATAGGCCCGGAGAGGATAAAGGCCTCAGCCCTCAGGAAATTCAGGGGGCTGAAAATCGTGCCGCACTACGGCTGCCACGCCCTCAGGCCCAGCGCGGTCGGCAGGCAGGACGACCCGGAGAATCCCCAGAAGCTCGACCGCCTCATCGAGGCGCTCGGGGCATCCTCCCCCTATTATCCCCAGAAGCTTGACTGCTGCGGCGCACCCCTGCTCCTGAAGAACGACAGCGCAGCCTTCACGATGGCGGGTCAGAAAATCAAGGCGATTCAGGAGGCGGGCATTGACGCCGTCGTGACCGTCTGCCCCTCCTGCCAGAAGATGCTCGACACGCAGGACATATGCGGAAGGACGATAGGAGCCGAGCTCAGCCTTCCCGTGATCTACTATACCCAGCTACTGGGCCTTGCCATGGGCCTCGACCCGGACCGCCTGGGTCTCGGGATGAACATCAGCCCGGTAAGGAAAATAATCGACTGGAAGGAGCCCTGACGCTCCCCATTCTGGGATGGGGAACGCCGCATGGCCCCGGCCGGAGAAAGCGGTGCTGGGCGATTTTTCTCGGGACCACGGAGGCTCCAACCTGATAAGAAGCCAAGTGGCGATGCTTGTGCCCGGCAGCCCTCGGGGGAATCAATGAAGAGCGTTACTTCTGAGCCGGCTTTTGCAAGAGGGGCGGGGGCTCCTTCCTCAGGACATCCTCCATGCTACCAACTGGTGAGGGCTCTCCGGGTCTCGCGACCCCCCTTCCTCCAATCTGGGCGATCTCTTGAGACTGGAGGCTCTCGCTCCTGATCTCCTTGTCTATGGCCGCGATCTCCTCGCGGAGCTCCTGCGCGCTCGGAATCGGGCCCAATATATCCTGCGCCTTCCCTATCAGCCTCTCAAGCTCGATGACGTTCGCCGGCTGCCTATCGGGTATCTTGGTTCCAGCGCCGATGTACTGGGAGGCGCCCTCGAGCAGCCTGCTGAGCTCGAACGGGAATATTATCTTCGTCGCCTGACCGCTGGCCATCGCCGCGAGGGTGTCCAGGGACTTGACGGTCAATGCCTTCTGGTCCATCAGGGCGGCTCCGAGCGTCAGGAGCCGGAGGGACTGGGCTTCACCCTGCATCTCCAGTATCTTCGCCTGCCGCGCGCCTTCGGCCTCCAGAATCCTGGCCTGCCTGACTCCCTCCGCCTGAAGGATGCGCGCGCGCTTGGCGCCCTCGGCTTTCAGAATCGCGGAGCGCTTCTCGCCGTCGGCGCGCAGAATCGCAGCCCTCCTCTCCCTCTCCGCCGCTGTCTGCTCCTCCATCGCAGCCTTAACCGGCCCGACGGGGTCCACCTCCCTGATCTCCACCGCCTCGACCTTCACGCCCCAGGCATCGGTCGCCTCGTCGAGCACGTCCCTGAGCTTGATGTTGATGGCGTGGCGGTTGTAGAGGACCTCGTCGAGCTCCATGTCGCCGATGGTGGACCGGAGGGTGGTCTGGGCGAGCGCGATGGTGGCCTGGCGATAGTTGGTGATCTCGAAGAACGCCTTCTCGGGGTCGGTGACCTTGATGTATATGATAGCGTCCACGTTCGTCGGCGAGTTGTCCTTGGTGATGACCTCCTGGCGGGGGACGTCGAAGACCTGCGTCCTAAGGTCCATCCGAACAACGGTCGTCACCATAGGGATGACGAGGTTCAGCCCCGGGTTAAGCTTGCCCCTGTAGCTTCCCAGTACAATCTTTAGTCCCTTCTCCCAGGGGTATATGATTCTAACCGAGGAAAGGAGTATCACTACGACGACCAGAACCACGATGATGACCATCATCCATATTAGCATCTCAGAGGCATCCGCCACTGCATCACTCTCCCCTCTCTTGTTTCTCCATCATCTCCCTCTCTATCCTTGCGATTTTCTCCACCCTCTCGACGTGGACATGAACTCCCTCGCTCGCCACCACCTCTACCCTCTCTCCCGGCTCAATCACGGTGTCGGCCGTGGCGCTCCATATCTGGCTCGCCACCTTGACCTTCCCTTTGATACTCTCTGGCTCGACCCTCTCTATCACTACCCCCTGCCGGCCGATGAGAGAGTCGCCGACGGTGGTTATGGGTGGGTGGCCCCTCCCGAGCTTCCTGTAGAACCATATCGTGATAACCGTGACGGGGAGCACGACAAGAAGCGCGATCACGGGGGCGTACCAGACCTCCGAGAAGAGCCAGGGGCCCAGCGCCATCATTATCAAGCCGAGGACGACCGCCACAGTTCCCGGTATTGCCATAAAGGTCTGGCCGGGAGTGGCGACTTCGACGACCAGAAGAATCATTCCGATAATTAAAACAACTAGCCCCGTTACCCAGTATTCCATGCCTTTCTCCAGACTGGATATAGTGTGTTATAAGTATTATTATTTTTTGATTGTTTTTGATTGCGCCGGAGAACCCTGAGGCCGTTAGACCCGGAGGCCGGGCCGTTCTGGTCTCGGCTCTAACCCACGACAGAGGCCCGCCGCGGTTCCAGCGCCCCTCATCGGTGCCTGCCCCGGGAGACCAATACGCATAACTACCCACCGCCGGATACGGTCACGTTGTCCGGAGAGGCAAAGGGGTTTCAGGCGCCGGGTGCGGAGGAGCTCATCGGCGTGGACGAGGCGGGAAGGGGCCCGGTCCTGGGACCACTCGTCATCGTCGGCGTCAGGATCCGAGACGACCGCACGCTGCGCGAGCTCGGGGTGCGGGACTCTAAGCTGTGCACTCCCGAGACCAGGCGCCGCTTAGGGGCCGGAATTCGCCGGCTCTGCGAGGACGTTGTCGTGAGGAAAATACCCGCGGAGGAGATAGATTCATATCGCGACCGCGGTAGCCTCAACGAGCTAGAGGCGGAGGTCTTCGCGGACGTCATCAAGGCCCTCCTGACCTCCAGACTGCCCGCCGGACGCGCGCCCTCGGGCGTCAGGGTCTTCGTCGACGCGGTCGACACGGACGCCCACCAGTTCGGGCTCAGGGTGCTCCACCACCTAGGCCTGAGAATAGAGCTCGTCTCCGAGCACAGGGCGGACGTGAAGTACCCAGTTGTATCGGCGGCGTCGATTCTCGCAAAGTTAATCCGCGACGAGGAGATGGAGAAGATATCGAGAGAGGCCGGGGAGGACGCGGGCAGTGGCTACCCTGCCGACCCGGTGACGATAGCCTATATAAAAAAATACTTTGAAACAACGGGAACTCTCCCTCCCCACACAAGGACCAGCTGGGAGACCGTCCGGAAGCTGGTCAGGCAGGAGAGAAAACTGGATGAGTTCGCACCGGCGGAGGGTGCCCGCAGTGAGAAGCGTGAGAGCTCAAAGGGGGCTGATTCGAAATGCTTGAGGACGAGCTGAGGAGCGTCATAGAGAGGTTTAATGAGAGGGCTCGGACCGACCCGAAGCTGAGGTCAGAGCTCGAGGGGAAGACCAGAGGTGTCTTCATCGAGCTTACGGATGCGGAGGGTTATCACTTCACCCTGCGGGACAACCAGATACAGGAATTCTCGAAGGGGGTCCTGCCGAACCCGGACATCCACATCACCACCGACAGCGCGACCCTAGAGGCCCTGCTGAAGAAGGAGATGGGGCCGATGAAGGCCCTCGTGACGAAGCGCCTCAGGCTGACGAAGATCTCCATGGAGGACCTCTCGACGATTCGCAAATTCTTTTGACTTATCTATCGGCCGGATAAGCGGTGGCGCGCCAGAGCCGGGCACCGAGAGGCACAGAAATCCATTCGGGTGCGCGCGATCCCCTTCGGGCTTTCGTCGGGCCTCCGGGAAAGCGGCTACCAGCGCCCCCACCGGCAACCTTTAAGCATGGGCAGCAATTACTCGGGACGACATGCTCGAGCGGGCCCGGAGCATCGCGGCGCTCCTGCGCGGAAAGAAGAGGGTCCTCGTCGTGACTCATATCGACGCCGACGGAATTTGCTCCGGTGCGATCGCCTCGCTCGCGCTGGAGCGCGCGGGCATTGAGCACAGGGTGCGGTTCCTGAAGCAGCTCGACGTGGCCACCGTCTCCACATTGGACACGGACTCGCTCATATGGTTCACGGATCTGGGCAGCGGTTCCCAGTCGCTCCTCGGGGAGCTGGAGTGTGTGATAACCGACCACCACGTCCCAGACGGCACCACTAGAATTCCGCAGGTCAATCCGCATCTCGCGGGGCTCGATGGTGCCACTGACTTAAGCGGCGCCGGAGCAACCTATCTCGTCGCGCGCGAGCTCGCGCCGCAGGCCGGGGAACTCACGGCGCTTGCGGTTGTTGGGGCGGTCGGCGACCTTCAGGACAGGCGCGCCGGAAGGCTGGTCGGCACCAACAGGCTGATTCTCGACGAGGGGAAGAGGGCGGGAGTCCTCGACTGGTCCATAGACATCCGGTACTTTGGCCGGGAGACGCGGCCGGTACACAAGATGCTCCAGTACGCAAGCGACCCCGGAATTCCGGGAGTGTCGGGCAGCGAGGAGGGGTCGCTGGCTTTCCTCCAGCCTCTCGGCGTTCCACTGAAGGACGGAGAGAGGTGGAGGAGCTGGGCTTCGCTCTCTCTAGAGGAAAAGAGGAAAATAGCCTCGGCCATCGTCATTCGCCTTATCGAGCTCGGCGCCGGCCACGCCGCCGCCCGTAGGGTTCTGGGCGAGGTCTACACTTTGATAAAGGAGGAGCCGGGAACGGAGCTCAGGGACGCTATGGAATTCGCGACCCTGCTCAACTCCTGCGGGAGGCACGACAGGCCGGAGGTCGGGCTCGCGGTGTGCAGGGGAGACAGGGGCGAGGGGCTGCGAAGGGCCCTCTCGCTTCTGCAAGGCCACAGGCGCTCTCTCGTCGACGGAATTCAGCTCGTGAAGGAGCTCGGGGTCAGGAGGAGGCGCCACCTCCAGTACTTCCACGCGGGCGACGGAATATCGGACACTATCGTCGGCGTGGTCGCGGGGATGCTCCTGGCGTCGGGAGAAGCGGGAGTAGATCCGGGGCTTCCAATGGTAGCCTTCGCAAAGGCCGAGGACGGATCCGGGGTGAAGGTCTCGGCAAGGGGCACCCGGGCCCTGACCGAGAGGGGGCTCGACCTCTCTGTGGTGATGCGCGGCGCGGCCGCCGCCGTGGGCGGGACGGGTGGAGGGCACAACGTCGCGGCCGGCGGGACGATTCCCGAGGGTAGTGAGGAGCGCTTCCTCGAAGAGGCCGAGAGAATTCTCGGGGGGCAGCTCGCCGGCAAGAGCGCGTAGCGCGGGCGGGCTCAACGCCCCCTTCCCGTCAGTGAATCAATTGCGAACTCCAGCCCCAGCTCCCCCAGCTTCTCTGGGGTTGGAACTCCTCTCTCGTCCCAGCCGCAGAGGCGGTAGTACTCCGGGAGCATCCGCTCGAGCTCCATGGGCAGGCCGGCTCGCTTCCCGTCCCTCAGGGGCTCCCGGCACCTCGGGGGGAGAGCGTCGTCCTTAACGTCAAAGCCCTCGCGGCAGTTGAAGGCGCGGGTCAGATTGTTGATTCTCTCCCCCACCTTTAGGAGCTCCTGCTCCGAGTAGTTGAAGCCGGTGGCGGCGTTCAGAAGCGGAAGGATATCCTTAGTGAGGCTCAGGGCCATCATGTGGAAGAGGCAGAGGCCGATGGAGTCGACGACTGCGCACCTCTCCTGACCGCTCTTGACCTCCGCCGCCTTTCCTTCGTAAGTGAGGGCGTCGAGCCGCGGGGACTTCCCGAAGTGCTCGCTCCCGTACATGAATGGCCTGAGGTGGCAGGCCCCCCTGTCCGCGACGGCGTAGGCCAGCGCCTGCCCCGGGGAGGCGCGGGGGTCGTAGGCGGGAATCTCCAGGCCCTTCACATGCATCGCAAATCCCTCGCTCCCCTTCCCTATCCTCCTCGACGCCCTCAGCACACCGTCTGCGAGCAGCCCGCCGAGCGGCCCCGCCCTTTTCGAGGCGATGAGGATGCTTCGGTGAAGGACCTCGGCACAGCCGAATTCCAGCCTCAGGCCGGAGGTCTCTTCGAGACCGAGAAGGCCCGTCTCAAAGCACTCAATCAGGAAGCCCAGCGTGTTGCCAAATGAGATTGTGTCTAGGCCGACGTCGTCGAGCATATAGTCGGCGAGAGCGATTGCCTCCCTGTCAGCAATGCCCAGATTGGAGCCGAGCATGGCGATGGTCTCGTACTCGGGACCCTCGTCGACAATCTCGGTGCTCCGCTCCCCCAGCGCCCATTTCTCCCCATCCTCCCGGGCTCCTGGCTCGCTCCGCGCTTGCGCGCCAGAGACGACTCCCCTCCCCTCTCTCCCCCACCATTCCTCCCCGCTCTGTCCAGCCTGCTGAGCTCCCCCTTCAGCGACCCCCTCCTTTCCATCTGCACAGCGCTTCTCATCCCCGGCGCCGGGGCGGCCGAGGTAGCGAGCGGGTCCTCCGGGGCGGAGGACGGCGTAGTGCGCGCAGGGGATGACGCAACCCCAGCAGGGCCTCAAATTCTTTGAGTTGTTCCAGAGGTGTTTCGAGAAGGCGTCTCCAGTTATCTCTTCGAAAGCCTCGAAGCTTCCCTTCTGGAAGTTGCGGGTAGGGAGCCCGCCCGTTGCATTAACCGGCCTCACGTTCCCGGCGGTGCCGAGAATGTGCCTCTCTCGCAGGGAGGGGCTAGCTAGAAGCTTCTCACGAGTCCTCCGCGCGAGTTCCTCAAACGCTGCCTCGTCAGCGAGGGGAACGCTGCCTGTGCCAAGAACCGATATGGCCTTCAGGTTCTTCGAGCCCAGAACCGCTCCAGCGCCGCCCCGGCCCGCGGCCCTCGCGTCGGCGATAACGCACGCGGTGAGGCAGAGGCTTTCGCCTGCGGGCCCGATGCAGAGGACCGAGGGCCTCCGCCCGCCGGACCCCTCAATTTCCCCTTCCTGAATCGCTCTCGTCGTCTCAAACGTCCCCTTTCCCCAGAAATCGGAGGCGCCGGCCAGCTCCACATCCGCGTCACGAATTCTCATGTGCACGGGCCCCTCCGCCCTCCCCTCGAGAATTATCCCGTCCCAGCCGGCGCGCTTGAGCTCCACGCCCCAGCGGCCCCCGCAGTGCGAGTCGAGCCACGCACCGGTGAGTGGGGACTTCGTGCAGACCGCAAATCGGTTTGCCATCGGCCCGCTAGTGCCCGTGAGGGGGCCCGCCATAAGAGCTACTTTGTTCTCTGGGGAGAGGGGTTCGGTCCCGGGAGCGAGCTCGCGGAATAGCCTCGAGGCCGCGTATCCTTTTCCGCCGAGGAAGGCCCTGGCCTCCACCGGGTCTGTAGGCTCCGCCCGCCAGAGGCCCGATGAGAGGTCAACTCTGAGAATTCTGCCTGTAAAGCCTTTCATCGTACCCATATATTTAAAATGGGGATAAATTTCTTGTTGATTCGGCCATGAACAGCCGCTCGGATGGAGGGTTCTTCAGGCACTAAAGGTAGATGCAATGAGGGTTCCCACGCCCTGAGGAAAAAGCGGGCGGCTCGCATCGCTTCGCGAAGGTCCGCGCATATCTTTATAAATCCCGCCGCCCTTCCTTCGCCCCGCGCCCGCATGGGGTAGTACGGATATCCTAGGAGCCTGCGGAGTTCCAGACCTGGGTTCGAATCCCAGTGCGGGCGCCACACCCACTTCTCTGACAGCCCGCACTGGGATTCGACTGAACGAGCGCCCGACACGGCAGAGAGGGCTCTCGTTCTAGTCCACAAATTTCGGGAGCGTATGCGAGCCGCAATTTGTGCGCATGGGCGCGGGCGCCACGCCCACTTCTCCGACAGCCCCCACTAGAAGACCACCAATCCAAAAATTATTATACTGCCAATTATCGATACGGCTCCATTCCGTTCCATGCGGAGCGGACAAGGGAGCTGATGTAATGGTTGGTATATTGCGCGGGCTGTCAACTGTGCTGGCTGCGGGCCTTCTGCTCCTCACGGGCCTCAGCGCTCTGGTCGAGGAGGACGCGCAGGGGAAGATCGAGACCTCGCCCATGCCCTCGCTTCCGCCCTCCGTGGAGCACGGGAGCGAGATATCCAACGGCTACAACCTTCTGATTCACATGAACGCGGGCGACACGGAGGGAATGAAGAACGACGTCCTGTCCTACATAATGGACAAGGGCGTGGACCAGATAAACCCGAGCCTCGGCTGGCTCACATGGGCCAAGGACACGGGCGTCTACTTCGGCGAGCTGGCGATGAGCGCGCAGCAGAAGAGGGTCGCCGCCGCGTACCAGAGGTGCCGGGAGGCCGGCCTGAGCCCGAAGGACATTGCCAGTGCCTACAACGACATCACCATCCGCCCCGAAAACCCTCTATATAAGGTCAAGCAGGAGTTTCCTCTTGACACCGACAAGGAGTGCTGGGACAACTTCAAGGGGAACTACAAGAACATGTTCATAGCGCTTGAAGTAAAGTATCAGATGGACCTCTGGGTCGCCCAAAACACGAGGGGCGCCCAGAAGACCCTTCTCGAGAACGCCGGCGAGAGCATTAACGAATTCGTTGATGAGGTCGTGGACTTTATTAAATGGGCGTGGAACCACACTAAGCCAAAGCAAAAGCCGCCCGAGCCCCCCAAACCGCCTGAGCCTCCCAAACCGCCCGAGCCCCCGAAGCCACCCAAGCTACCCAAGCCGCAGAAGCCCCCCAAGCCCACGCCCAAACCGCCTTATAGGCCGCCCACAACCCCAGGCAACGACCATCCAGATGACAACCAGGACGTTTCCAGCGGCGTCATAGTCCGGGACCAGAGCCTCTTCAATGCATACGAGCGAATCGCGGATATCCGGAACTCCACCCAGATAGTAATGATGATGCAACACATCAAGAGCCAGTCCGATGAGGTAAATAAGAATGTGGTCTCAGCCTGGAGGCCCGACGTGCTGGCGCTGGCGGGCATGATGTACGAGATTTTCATGGAGGTCTATCCGGCGCTCGTGGCCTCCCTTCCCGAGGAGGCGCTAAAGGCGATGGACAATTATACCATGACGGTGTCGGTGAAGAACATCGGCCTCGAGCCCAGCACCTCTATATCCGACACTACGGTAAAGCCCTTCTCAATGCGCATAGTGAACCAGACCCTCAACGAGGACCCGTCGGCCATTTACGGCATAATGAAGGCCCATCAGGACTGTTTCCTTGAAATTCTGGAGCTGCCCAGGGTGGCGGTCCTGCGGAACGGATTCTGGAGTGAGTCTGGCTGGCTCCTCACTAACATCGGAGAGCCTGTGACATTTGTTGACGTAAACTGCGAGCTCGACCGCCTCGTGTGCCACCCGGTCCTGATTATCCCATCGGGAGGGCTCTACGGCCTCGACGGCTCCCGGAGCTTCAAATCAAAGCTCGAGGATTATCTGGAGGCCGGCGGAACGATAATAGCGCTGGCGCAGCAGTACGGCAACGACTACGGGGCGCTTCCCGGGAATCTGAAGGGATATGGCTGGATAGAGGACCAGAGCTGCCAGTACGCTTCAGTGGGAATCACCACATACATGCCCTTCCTCGCCGGCCAATCCGGCCCCTCGCCCAGCATAAATGTGGACGGCTACTTCACGAGCTGGCCCGAGAGCGCCACGGTCGTGCTCTCGAGAACGAAAAACGCCCAGCCGGCGATGCTGGCCTACGAGTGGGGCAGAGGGAGGGTCGTGGTCCTCTCCGCATACGAGGACTGGGCCCATTCCCACAACGCGCTCTCGGCCGACGGGAAGCGCCTGATTCAAGACCTCGTGGCCTGGGCCGTGGACCCCGCCCCCTTGACGGAAGCAGCCCCCGGCTCCTCCGCGTCGGTCGAGGTGCCGCTGAAGAACAGGGGCCCGGTCGCGGCTAGCAAGGTCTCCATAACGACCGTCAGCCCGGACCGCGCCATTGTCGCGTCTCTTGAACAGTCTGTGAGCCTCTCCCCCGGCTCCTCCACGACCCTCAACCTGAGCCTCACCGCGCCATCAACCCCCGGCATCTGGTGGCTGGACTACAATCTCAAAGACTCTTCGGGAAAAGTGGTCTCGCAGGGCTTCGACGCCCAGAGGCTCGCCGTGTCCATGTACAGAGCGAATCCCCGCGGTTTCCTCTACAACTTCTCCGGTATGTTCTTCGACATAACTTCTGATAAAGAGCATGTGCCCCGGGGCTCGAGCGTGAACTTCACGATTCACATCCGCAGCTATCTCTCCACGGACCAGAACGTGACAGTCAAATACGACTGGAGCCACGTGGTCTTCGACGAGAGGAGGGTCGCGGTCCCCGCCGGCGGCAGCATTGACCTCGTCTATGAGAGAAAGAACGCCGACACGGGTCGCTTCTGGGCCTGGTTCTATGACGAGTCGGGCCGCCAGCTCGGCGTCGCCTCGAAGGGCATCTGGGGCTTCACTCCATCAATAAAGGTGTCGGTCTCGGCGGACAGGGGAGGTTATGCCGAGGGGGAGGGAATCAACGTCACTGTCTCGGTCTCCTCCCCATCCGCTCTGGGCATCGCGAGCCTCACCCTCTCGGCGCTCGACCCGGTGGGTAACTCCGCCGCCTCGGAGAGCCGCGAGGTGGAGCTCTACGGCGCCCCCGCGACCGAGACCTTCACCCTCTCTCTGCCGCGCACGGCCCTCTCCGGCAGCTACCTCCTCGTCGCGAGAGCCGAGGCCCTCGTGGACACGGGCATGGGCTCCGCGAGGGTAAACTACACGGGCGGGGAGGGCAGGGTCTCGGGGAGGCTCGCGGACTGGCTCACGAACGGGAGCATCCCCGGAGCGACCATCACCTTCGAGGCGCTGGGGGAGGTGCGCAGCGCAACAACGGACGCCGATGGCTCCTACTCGCTCGAGCTGCGCGGGGCCTACTACAAGGTGGTCACAAAGGCCCAGGGGTACAACAGCGCCCGGGTCATGATTCCGGTCTATGCGTATACGAACAACACGAGGGACATCTACACCACCGCGGGGGGCGCGGGCGCGCTCAACATTGGGAGGCAGGGCATCGAGGGGAGGGTGCTGACGCTCCTGAGCGAGAAGGGGGTCGGCGGCGCCTCGGTGCTCGTGAACCTGAGCGCGAACGAGATTTTCGTTGATACGGAGGATGACGGGCGCTACTCGATTCTCCTGCCTCCGGGTAAGTACCGCGTGATGGCCGAGCTGGGGGGCTCCCAATCAGCACCCACCGAAGCCATCGTCTGCTCGGGCAGGATGACCACACTTGACCTATACCTCGACGCCGACCTCCAGAGCGGGACTGTATTGGACATAGTCTACAGAACCCCGATTCCCGGCGCGTCGCTCGTTTTCGACGGGGGCCCAGCGGTCCTCACCGACGGGAGCGGGCGCTACACTGTGGCGCTCGCGGTCGGCCACCACAGCGTTTCCGTCTCCGCCGGGGGCTACGCGGGGCTCGAGACCGGGATCTACGTCGCCCAGCGCACCTCCGACCTGGACTTCTTCCTCTTCCCCACGACGAACTGGACGACGGGTGTTATCAGGAATCTGGTGGACGAGAGCCCGATATCCCGGGCAATGGTCAGTTTCGACGGAGTTGTCAACGCCACAACTGACTCAGAGGGCCGGTACAGGGCCCTGCTCGGGACGGGCCACCACAGCGTGGAGGTCTCAGCGGAGGGTTACGAGAGCGTGAGGACCGGGGTTCATGTGGCGGCCCGAAGCTCTGATATGGATTTCTATCTAAAACCGATGGGCGAGGAGATATCAGGCACCGTCAGGGACCTAGTGTACGGCTTCCCGCTGGCCGGCGTCGCGCTGAGCTTCGACGGGACCAGCAACACGACCACCGGCCCGGACGGCGGCTACGCCATAGCCCTTTCGGTCGGCTACCACTCCGTCTCCCTCGCCCTCGAGGGCTACGAGGGCATCTCGACGGGCGTTCATGTCGCCAAGAGGAGCTCGGGCTACGACTTCTTCCTGAAGCCCCTCACCAGACCGATAGCGGGTGTTGTCCTGGACCTCATCTATGAGTTTCCGATACCAAATGTCAGGGTGAGCATCGACTCGACCCACAACACGACCACAGGCCCCGATGGAAGGTTCAGCATGACGGTCTCCACGGGCTATCATAATGTGGAGCTGGTCAACCCCTCCTACTCCCCCCTCACCACGGGAATTCACGTCGCCGCCAACTCATCTGACTACGTGTTCTACCTCACTCCCCCCTCCTTCAACCTGAGCTACGCCAACGGAACCGTGCGGGACCTAGTCACCGGGGCGCCCATCGGGGGCGTGGAGCTAACCTTCGACGGCTCCCTGACCGCCACAACCGACGCCGGGGGCCGCTATTCCAAGAATCTTGGGACGGGCTACCACACCGTGAGCCTCTCGAAGACGGGCTACGACCCCCTCACCACAGGCATCCACCTCGCGGGCAGGGCCTCGGAGCTGGACTTCTACCTCGAGCCCAATGCGTTTACAGTATCGGGCACGGTCAATGACCTGAACGAGACCGCCGGCCTTCCGGGCGCGAGCGTGGTCTTCGACGGCTCCACCTCCGCCACAACGGACGGAAACGGGGGCTTCACAGTCACCCTCTCGAGGGGCCTCCACGACGTCGAGATCAGCAAAACAGGCTACGACACCCTGGTGACCACCGTTCTGGTGACCGCGCGCTCCCCGCCGCTCTACTTCCGCCTCACCCCGCAGGGCTACACGCCCCCAGTGACCACGGGCAATCTGACCGGGCGCGTGTATGACCTCGTGAGCGGCCAGCCTGTGGAGGGAATCACAATATGGTACGACGACTGGGACCGCGTCACGACGAATGAGACCGGGTTCTACTCCTTCCAGTACCGCGCGGGCGTGTGCCGCCTCATCGTCCGCGGAACAGACGATTACGACGGCTTGGACTCATTGGGGCACACCGGCTGGGTGATATACGCGGGTGGAAATACAACGGCGGATTTCCATCTCTCGCCCAGAAAAGGGACCCTGAGCGGAAAGGTCTATGACACGGTCTCCGGACTCCCCGTGCCGGGAATAACCATCTGGTACGACGGCTGGGACCGCGTCACCACGGACGGGAATGGCTCCTACTCCTTCACTTACTACCACGGGAACCACGAATTAATAGTGCGCGGGACCGACGGCCACGAGGGCCTCGACACGCGCGGCCAGACCGTTGGCCAGTACATTTACCGCGGCCGCACCCTCACACTGGACTTCTACCTCGAGCCCCGGAAGGGCACGCTCTCGGGAACAGTCTATGATGTCATTTCCGGACTCCCCGTCCCCGGAATCACAGTCTGGTACGACGGCTGGGACCGCGTCACCACGGACGGGAATGGCTCCTACTCATTCACATACTACCACGGGAACCACGAATTAATAGTGCGCGGGACCGACAACCACGACGGCATCGACACACGCGGCCAGACGGTGGGCCAGTGCATCTACCGCGGCCGGAACCTCAACCTTGACTTCTACATCGAGCCCAGAAAGGGCACGCTATCGGGAACCGTATACGACGTCGTCTCCGGACTCCCCGTGCCGGGAATCACCATCTGGTACGACGGCTGGGACCGCGTCACCACGGACGCCAACGGCTCCTACTCATTCACATACTACCACGGCAACCACGAATTAATAGTGCGCGGGACCGACAACCACGACGGGCTCGACACGCGCGGCCAGAGCCCCGGCGTGTGGGTATACAGGGGCACCGGGCTGCGACTCGACTTTTATCTGATGCCGAGGCCCACCCCCTCCACAGGCAACCTCACCGGCCGCGTTCTGGACATGGTCACGGGCGAGCCCCTGAGCGCGACCCTCAATCTTGGCGGCCTGAGCGTCACCACGGACGAGAACGGGGTTTTTACTGCGACGCTGCCGAAGGGCGTGTGCGCGATAGAGGTTTCGTCAGAGGGGTACCTGAACACGAGCCTCAATGTGAGCGTTCCCTGGATTAGGACCACGCACATTGATTTCTATCTCGTACTGGAGAATGGCACCGGCAACCTGAGCGGCGTTGTGCTGGACAAGGTCTCTGGCCGACCCGTCGGGGGAGCGAGCATATCGCTCTACTCCGGCTACCCCGAGCCGCTCTTCGTCAACACTACCACCGACGCCGCCGGCGCGTTCAGGGTCGAGGCCCCTTCGCGCAGCTACACTATGCTCGTGGGCGCCGAGGGATACATTGATTTCGAGGGGAGCGCAACGGTTCTCGTGAACAGGGATGTGAGCAGAAAGATATACATGACCCGCTCCGGCGAGTGGGGCGTCCTCCCCCCAGAGTTCGAGCTCGTCTCCCTGCCGGGCTACAACATATACTTTATCGGCGAGCCCGCGAGCGTGGAGGTCAGGGTGAGGAACATCGGGGACCTAGTCGGGAAGGCCGAGGTGAACCTCACGATTCCGGGCATCTATGAGGAAAACGGCTACGCCTGGGTGCCGCCGGGCGAGGAGGCCGGGGTGTTCTTCAACTTCACCTTCCCCGACGACCTCGAGGAGAGGGGCTACAAAGCATTCTTCACGATGGAAGGGGTCCGGCATGAGCAGAGAATCATCGTCAGGGGCATGAAGGTGGCCGTGAATGCCTCCCTTGACAGGAACCTCTACAGAGCCAGGGATGTGGCGCGGCTCTCCATCGAAGTCGCTAATCTGAAGGCCTTCGACGTCGAGCTTTTCTCCCGCGTCAAGTATGGTAGCTTTGACGAAGTCCGGCCCTTCAATCTGAGCGCACATGGTAATACCACCCTCGTTTTCGATGTGCCGGTCGTCGAAGCGGGAGGGGAGAAGCTCTTCTACTCGGTCTACACATCCTCCGGAAGGTCGCTATATATCAACTCGCTCTATGTCCGTGTCAGGCCCGCCGGAGACGTGGTCCTGACCACCGACAAGCAGGTCTACGAGATAGGCGAGGAGATACGGGTAACCGCGGAGTCGACCGTTCAGGGCCTCCTGACCCTGAGGACGCCGTGGTACAGCGGCTCCCTCTCCCACTACGGCACGACCACGATTCGGGTGCCGGTTCCGGAGCTCAGGTCCGGAACCTACCACATCCTCTACTCCTTCGGCGGCTTCAACGGCAGCGTCCCCTTCGACGTCTCAGGCTACTCTGCCAGATTCGTTGAGGCGCAGCTGGAGGGCGGGGAGCACGAGGCCGGCGAGACCCTGAACGTTTCTGTGACGATAGAGGCTAACAGGCCGACCGTGGGCAGGCTCGTGCTGACGGTCTACGACCCACAGGGAAATGTGGCCGGGGAGAGCGAGGTGCCCTGGAACCTGAGCCCGGGCGAGAACCGCGGGTCGTTCTCGGTGCCCTTCAACTCGACGGACCAGACGGGAATCCACAGCGCTTCCTACACCTACCTCGCCGAGCTCGCGGGCAACTCAACCCCTCTGGCGGCGGGCTCCCGGGCCTTCGACGCCGTGGATGAGCTCGGCCCGGGGGTGCTGAACGTAACACCCTCGAGGGTCACGGAGAAATCCGTCACGCTGGTGATATACACCACCGAAAAAACGCTGTGCAGGGTGGAGTACGGCCAGAACGGCTCCTATGGCCGCCGGGCCGAGTCCCCCGTGGCGGGCAGGGTCCACAGCGTGACCCTGACCAACCTCTCCGCATCGAAAACCTACCACTACAGGCTCAACCTGACCGACATGTCCGGGAACAGCGTCGTCACTCAGGATCTGACCGTCAGGACCCCCGCCCCTACCCCGACGAAGGCGGGCGGGCTCGGGCCGGTGGAGCTGGGGGCTCTGGTGGTGGTACTGCTCGTGCTGATTTCGGCGGGGGTCGTGCTGGCCCGGAGGAGGACGGAGCACTAGCGACCCCCAATACCGAGAAGTTCATGGACTCCGCCGGAGCGGGCATGTTTCGCTCTCGACGGGGAGGCGGGCCCTCCCGGGGCGTTCACCCGTGCAGCTTGCGGGTGTGGAGCGGGTGGAACCTCCCGCGGGTCAGGAACTGGCCATCAGGGTCGAGGAGAGGGGGCGGTGAGGGGCGCGCGGTCCGGTCCGGCGGCCTGACGAACAGCCTGCCCCCGGGGCGGCCGAATACGGCCGAATAACTACATATACAGCACGGGAGTTCCCGGCCCGATGAGCGGCTTCGGCGAGGGGGCGGCGCTGGCGGCCTCGGTGCTCTGGACATTCACCTCCCTCGCGTTCACAGTCGCCAGCAGGCGCATCGGGCCCTTCGCGGTCAATATGTGGCGCATGCTCTTCGCCTCCGGGCTTCTTCTCATATCCCACATCGCGATTCTGGGCTCCCCTGCGCCGGCCGCGAACGGAGCGCAGTGGCTCTACCTGAGCTTGAGCGGCGTCATCGGCCTCGCGATAGGCGACCTAGGCTACTTCGCCTCGCTGATGATAATCGGCCCGAGGAGGGGGACGCTCCTGATGGCCATCAACCCGATATTCTCGGTCGTGCTGGGCATATTCGCCCTCAGGGAGCTCCTCTCCGCCTGGACGATTGCCGGAATCGCGCTGACTCTGGCTGGCGTGAGCTGGGTGATACTAGAAAGGGAGGAGAACAGTTTCGAGCCCGCGCTCTCGCGCCGGCAGAAGGCGCTCGGCGTCATGGCGGGCGTGGTCGGCTCCGCGGGACAGGGCGTGGGCCTCGTACTCTCCAAGTACGGCATGATAAACGCCTCCGACACTGGACCCCTCAGTCCCCTCTCGGCCTCCCTGATTCGGATGCTGGCCGCCACCATCTTCTTCGCCCTCTTCGTCTCGCTCACGGGCAGGCTTGGGAAAATGAGGGAAGCCCTCGGGGACAGAAAGGGGATGGGAATGACCGCGGCCGGGACGCTCATCGGCCCATTCCTAGGCGTGTGGATATCAATGGTTGCGGTCGCGAACGCAGACGCGGGCGTGGCCGCGACGCTGATGTCGCTCATGCCCGTTTTCGTGATTCCGGTTGTCTGGGTCGTCTACGGCCAGAGGACGAGCGCGCGCGGCATCCTCGGAGCGCTCGTCGCTTTCTCGGGCGTGGCTGTGCTGATGCTGCTCTAGCGGGGCCGGTCCGGCGGCCTGACACCTCGCCGCCCAGCCGGCAGATCGCGACCCATGCTGCTCCTTTCAACGGAATAGCTCTGGGCGATGAATTTCCGCAGATTCGGCGCGCCGGAGCCGGAATTGAGGGGATAGCCATTCTGCCAACACGCGCCCATTCACCCTCAAACCCGCCCAGGCCTCCCCCACCCCTATAGGATTTTCGCCGGGACGCCAGAGTCCTTGGCTCCCAGGCTGATTGCGCGGCGGCGAAATTCATTGTACACCTTCCCCCCAGGGTTTGCGGAATCACGAGAGAGAGCCCCTCCAAAAATCCTTAATACATATCACTCATACCGCCCCATCCGGGGGATAAAATGCGGAAGGTCGCGATAGTCGGCGCGGGCCTGTCGAAGTGGGGGGTGCGCAGCGCCTCCTGGCGCGAGATGGTGCAGGAGGCGGGGAAGATGCTCTTCGACACGACGCGCAATCTCGACAAGAAAGACATCGACAGCCTAATCGTGGGCGCCGCCCAGCCCGAGAGGTTCACATTTCAGGCCCATGTGGCGCCAATGGTGGCCGAGGCGCTCGGCATCACGCCGCGCAAAGTGACGATGAGGACCGAGCTCGCCTGCGCCTCGGGCCAGTGCGCGATTCGCGTCGCCTACATGGCGATAGCGACCGGAATGAGCGACCTCGCTCTGGCGGTCGGGGCGGAGAAGATGAACCTCCCCAACATGCTCGAGGCCCAGGCCTCCATGGCGGCGGTCCTTGACAGGGACTGGGAGGGAGTGATGGGCTTCTCGGCCCCACCCTTCTTCGCAATGGTGGCGCAGGAGCACATGAGGAAGTACGGAACCACGAGGGAGCAGCTCTCGCTCGTCTCCCAGAAGAACCACAGGTTCTCCTCCACAAACCCTTACGCGCACTTCCAGAGGGAGTACACGCTCGACGAGATATCGAACTCTCTAATGGTCTCCCCCCCTCTCAGGCTGCTCGACTGCTCAGGAATCACCGACGGCGCGGCCGCGGTGCTTCTTGCACCGGCCGAGGAGGCAAAGAAGTACTGCGACACCCCGGCCTACATAATCGGCAGCGGCCAGTGCGCAATGGGGAATCTGATATACAGGCACAGGGACATGGCAACCTGGGAGCCCCTCAGGGCGGCGGCAAAAGAGGCCTACAGAAGCGCCCGGCTAGAGCCAGGGGACCTCGACTTCGCCGAGACCCATGACTGCTTCACAATATCGGAGATAATGGAGTACGAGGAGCTCGGGTTCTGCGAGAAGGGGAAGGGCGGGAAATTCATCGAAGATGGGCAGTCGGATATCGGCGGGAAAATCCCGGTCAACACCCGCGGCGGTCTGCTCGGCTGCGGCCACCCTCTCGGCGCCACAGGCATCGGGCAGGCCATCGAGATATTCTGGCAATTCAACTCACTCGTTCCGCAAAAGAGGCTGGTCGCGGGTGCGGAGAGAGCCCTAAGCCACAACCTGAGCGGCTCGGCCAACGTTCACAGCATCCTCGTCTACGGGAGGGATAAGAAATGAAAATAGACCTGCCAGTGGCGCTGGACTTCTACCCCCTCCAGGGGGAGAAGAACACGAGAATTCAGCCCTTCTTCGACAACTTGAGGAGGGGGAGGCTCACCACGACAAAATGTAAAAAGTGCGGCGAGCTCCATTGGCACCCTCGAGTGGTCTGTCCTTCATGTAACTCGGACGAGCTAGAGTGGGTGGACCTGCCAAAGTTCGGCAAGCTCGTGAACTACAGCGCGATGCTAGCGGGAGCCCCGATGGGCTTCGAGAGGGACGTACCATTCGTTCTGGGCGTGGTGGAGCTCGAGGGCACCGGAATTAAAGTGGCCTCGCGCATAGACGGCGTCAAATACGAGGACGTGACCCCCGGGATGGATGTTGAGTTCAGGACAATCGCCCTCGAGGACGGGAGGGTCTTCTTCAGGTTCAGACCTCGCAGCACCGCCGATGACATAGTCGCCGGAATCAAAAAGGTCTGCGTTGTCGGCGCTGGCAACATGGGCTCAGGAATCGCCCAGTCCTTCGCGCAGGCGGGTTTCGAGGTCTCCCTCTTGGATATCGAGCAGAGATTCGTTGAGGCGGGGCTCGCCAGAATTCGGGGGCCCCTTGAGAAGAGGGTCGCAAAGGGCAAGATGAAGGCGGACGAGCTAGAAAAAATGATGGCCCGTATTCGGGGCTTCACATCAATGAAGGAAGCCGTGGAGGGCGCGGGGCTGGTGGTCGAGGCCGTTTTCGAGGACCTCGAGGTGAAGAAGAAGCTCTTCGCCGAGCTGGACGCGGTCTGCGCGCCGGACACGATTCTTGCCTCCAACACGTCCTCGCTCAGCATCACCGAGATGGCAGAGGTGACGCACAGGCCAGAGCGCTTCGCAGGCCTCCACTACTTCTACCCGGCCGCGGTCAACCAGCTGCTCGAGGTTGTGGCAGGGGAAAGGACCGCACCGGAGGTTGTGTCCGCACTCATGGAGCTGGCGCGGATAACCGGCAAGATACCGATTCGCGTGAAGGACGCACCCGGGTTCGCCGTCAACCGCTTCTTCGTGCCGTGGCTCAATGAGGCCTGCAGGCTCATGGAGGAGGGCGCGGCCAGCATCCGGACGATTGACGAGGCCGCGAAGGAGGCCTTTGGAATCACGATGGGTCCTTTCGAGCTGATGAACGCCACGGGCGTTCCAATAGCCTTCCATGCCGAGAGCTCTCTCGCGAAGGCCCTCGGGCCTTTCTACGAGCCGGCCGAGTCTCTCAGGAAGCAGGCCGGCTCAGGGAAGCCTTGGGAGTTGACGGGAGAGGTGGACAAGGAGAGGTTCGGCGCCGTCGCCGACCGTCTGAGGGCCGTGGTCTTCGGCGTTGCCGTAAAAATGGTCGAGGAGGGCGTGGCTACTATAGAGGACGCGGACACGGGCGCGACAATCGGCCTGCGCTGGAGGGTCGGACCGTTCGCGATGATGAACGAGCTCGGCCTCGGGGCTACACTTGCCCTAGTAAGGGGGCTGAGCGAGAGGTCGAGGGGGACCTTCCCCGTGCCCGCGCTTCTGGAGCGGCAGGCCGCGAGCGGCCTGCCCTGGAAGGCGAGAGTGGTCAGGCTGGAGAGGGAGGGGCAGATAGCGACCGTCCTCGTCAACAGGCCCGACCAGCTGAACGCCCTCAATGGAGCGGTCTTCAGGGACCTTGAAGGGGTTCTCGAGGAGCTGGAGGGGGACCGCGAGGTCAGGGCCGTGATTCTGACTGGCGAGGGCAGGGCATTCATCGCAGGCGCCGACATAAAGGACATGAGCTCCATGCCGCCCGAGAAAATCCGTGAGTTCACGGAGCTGGGCCAGCGCGTCCTAAGAAGGCTCGAGGGGCTCGGAAAGCCGGTCATCGCGGCAATAAACGGCTTCGCCCTCGGCGGCGGTCTGGAGACAGCGCTCGCCTGCGACATCAGAATAGCGTCCGAGAGGGCGAGGCTGGGACTCCCCGAGGTCAGGCTAGGCATTTTCCCGGGCCTCGGGGGCACGCAGAGGCTGACCCGACTCATTGGAAAGTCGAGGGCGTGCGAGCTAATATTCACCGGCGACACCATTGACGCTCAGCGCGCCCTCCAGCTCGGAATCGTGGATCGCGTCGTCCCGCCCGCGCGCCTGATGGCCGAGGCAAGGGTCCTCGCGCATGCGGTCGCCGCGGGCGCGCCCATTGCGGTCGCACTCGCGAAGTCTGCGATAAACAAGGCCCTCGAGACGGGTCTTGAAGAAGGCCTCAGGTACGAGCTGGAGACTGTGATGAAGTGCATGACCACGCGGGACAAGGCGGAGGGGATGCGAGCCTTCATGGAGAAGCGGCGGCCGGAGTTCAGGGGAGAGTAGCCCCGGACCCCAAGGCGCGAGGAGAGACTCAGGGAATCGGGGGCAGGACAAGAGCGGGGTCAGGGGTGCAGGGGGCGTGTTAGGTGATGGGGTAGGCGGGCAGCGGAAGAAAATGGCCTGCGGGAAGGGGGTGGGAATGAAGGTGGGGTCGAGGGGCGGGCGACGGAGGGGAGATCGGCTCTCACTCTCAGACCGGTTGCACACGCGCAAGGATAGATGGGGGGAACTCACATCAAAACGGACATCGAGATAGCTCAAGAGGCCTGGGTGAGGCCGATATGCGAGGTCGCCGCGGAGGCGGGCATCCCTGACGAGCTCTTCGAGAACTGCGGGAGGTACACAGGAAAGGTGCATCTAGGGCTCCTTGAGAGGCTGGCGGACCGCCCGGATGGGAGGCTTGTGTGGGTGTCCGCAATCACGCCCACGCCCGCGGGCGAGGGAAAGACCGTTACAACAATCGGCCTCGTTCAGGCGCTCGCGAGGCTCGGGAGGAGGGTGATGGGCACGCTGCGCCAGCCCTCGCTCGCGCCGGTTTTCGGCGTGAAGGGCGGAGCCACTGGGGGAGGCAGGGCGCAGGTCTACCCGATGTGGGACATCAACCTCCACTTCACCGGCGACATCCACGCCGTCGGCGCAGCCCACAATCTGCTCAGCGCGGTGCTCGAGAACCACATCTACAGGGGCAATGCGCTGAACATTGACACGGAGCGCATCCTGCTCAGAAAGGTCATCGACGTCAGCGCGAGGGAGCTCCGCAGTATAGTGGTGGGGCGCGGCAGGAACGGGGGCGTGGAGCACGAGAGCGGGTTCGACATCACCGCGGCCTCGGAGGTGAGCGCGATTCTGGCGCTCTCGAGCAGCATCGATGAGCTGAAGGAGAGGCTGGGGAGGATGGTCGTAGCCTTCACGAGGGACGGGAGGCCGGTCACGGCGTTGCAGCTCAAGTGCGTGGGCGCGATGGCCCTTCTCCTGAAGGACGCGATCCGCCCCAACCTCGTCCAGACGCTGGAGGGCCAGCCCGTGCTCGTCCACGGCTTCCCCTTCGCCAACATCGCCCACGGTTGCAACAGCGTTCTGGCGCTCAGGATGGCGCTGAAGCTCGCGGACGTCACCGTTACGGAGGCGGGGTTCGGCGCCGACCTGGGTCTTGAGAAGGCGTTCCACATCGTCTGCAGGGGAACCGGAATCAGGCCGGACTGCGTGGTTCTAGTGGCGAGTATCAGGGCCCTTAAGATGCACGGCGGGGTGCCGAAGGAGAGGCTCGCCGAGCCCAATGCGGCGGCCCTTGAGAGGGGCCTCGCTAATCTCGACAGGCACCTCAGAACGGTGCGCAAGTTCAACGTGCCCGCGGTGGTCGCCCTCAACCGCTTCTCGCAGGATACTGACGAAGAGCTCGAGCTGGTCAGGAGACACTGCACGGCCTTGGGCGTCAGGTGCGCTGTCTCCACCGTCTACACCGACGGTGGGGAGGGCGGGGTGGAGCTAGCGCGCGCTGTTTTGGAGACGATGGAGAAGGAAAGGGGGCAGTTGCGCTTCCTCTACGAGCTCGACTGGTCGGTGAAGGAGAAAATCCACACCATAGCCACTCAGGTCTATGGCGCGGGCGGCGTGGACTACACGGAGGAGGCTGAGAGGGCCATCCGAATCATCGAGGACAATGGCTACGGCGCCCTGCCGATCTGCATGGCGAAGACCCAGTTCTCCGTCACGGACGACCCTGCGGCAAAGGGCGCGCCGATGGGCTGGAGACTGACGGTGCGGGAGGTGAGAATATCCGCCGGGGCTGGCTTCATTGTCC
The DNA here is from genome assembly GCA_038851035.1 of Thermoplasmata archaeon. NCBI lineage: Archaea > Methanobacteriati > Thermoplasmatota > Thermoplasmata > Thermoplasmata archaeon. Next base: position 17,763 of record JAWCLH010000007.1, on the reverse strand, counting down.
CTCTCACAGGGCAGATAACAACGATTCCGGGCCTTCCTCCGGTCCCCGCCGCCGAGAGGATGGACATCGACGGGAGCGGTCGGATAACAGGCCTGAGCTGAGGCCATAAAACTATTAAGCCGCCCCCGCCATCCGGCATCCGTTGGGGCCATGGGGTAGCTTGGTATCCTACCAGCTTGGGGAGTCCGCCTCTGGCGGGCCCGGAGTGCTGGCGACCGGCGTTCAAATCGCCGTGGCCCCACATCAGGGTGCCGGTGCATGAGGGAGCGCGTCAAGAGGCTATACGAGCGGTGCGGAAAGCTCGACTGCGCGGTTTTCCTCAACGGTGTAGAGCCCCACTTGGACAACGCTTTCTTCTACTTCAGCGGCCTGACCGACGGCCTCTTCGAGGGCTGCGCCGCCGTCATCCACCCGGACGGAGGGGTGGACCTCGTCTCCTCCACACTCGAGGAGACCACTGCCCGAAAGACGGACGCCACCCTGCACATATTTAAAAAGCAGGAGGAGGCCGAGGAGCTCCTGCGTTCTCTTCTCGCGGGGAAGAAGAGAATCGGAGTCAACGCGGAAGAGCTCACCCACGCCAGCTTCAGCAAGCTCGACCGCATGGCTCCGCGTGCTGAATTCGTGGACATCTCGCAGGAGATTAAAGAGACGCGCGCCGTTAAGGATGGGAGGGAGCTTGAGCTCCTCTCGGAGGCATGTAAGATAGCTTCGGAGGTGGCGAGAGAGGCCCCGAGCCTCATCCGGGAGGGAATGAGGGAGAGTGAGCTCGCGGCCGAGCTTGCCTACAGAATGCAGAGGAAGGGCGCCTCGAGGCCAAACTACTGCATCGTCGCCTTCGGCCCCAACAGCGCCGAGCCCCACTATATGAGCGGGGAGGCCGTGCTGAGGAGGGGCGACATCGTGCTCCTCGATTTCGGATGCGTGTTTGGGAGGTACAACTCGGACATCACCCGGACGCTCGTCCTCGGGAGGGCCCCAGAGGAGCTGAAGAGAATGCATTGGGTTGTTTACGCGGCGCAGGCCCTAGCGCTCGACATGATCAGGGCGGGAGTGGACGCCAAGGAAGTCCACGCAGCGGTCGCAGGTTACATTGACGCAACAGAGTTCAAGGGCCGCTTCACCCATTCGACGGGCCACAGCCTGGGACTGGCGGTCCACGACGGCCAGAGGATATTCGACCAGTCGCTCATTCTTAAGGAGAACATGGTGTTCACTGTGGAGCCGGGGGTCTACATCCCCGGCCTCGGCGGGGTGAGGATAGAGGACGATGTCATCGTGACCGGCGGGAAGCCGCGAATTCTCACGGAGGCGCCGAGGGAACTCATCGAGCTCTGAAAGGGCCCTGCCGCCCTGCGCAAGCTGCCCCCTTCTCGACCGGGACATAGAGCGGGGCGGTTCGTCGGGATAAATATATATAAGCTCATAGCATTATTTAATTACCTGCACGGGAGGTCTACCATTGGAGAGGGTCGAGTCAGGAATAGCCGGGCTGGATGAGATGATAGAGGGCGGATTCCCGCTTCCTTCCAGCATCCTTGTCGCCGGGGAGCCCGGGACGGGCAAGACCACCCTGACCGTCCAGAGCCTTTTCCACGGGGCGAGGGCGGGGGAGACCGGTATGTACCTCACGGGAATCTCGGAGCCCAACTGGGTGGTCCAGAAGTTCCTTTCCAGCTTCAGCTTCTTCGACCAGTCCCTGGTCGAGATGGGCCGGGTGGTTTTTATTGACATGGGCGACGCGATGCGCCAGAACCCGGATGAGGTGCTCAACGCGCTGAAAGCCGAAGTCGAGCGCTACTCCCCGAACCGGCTGGTGCTGGACCCCGTGACCGTGATGAAAATCGCGTTCGATAGCCAGAGGAAGTACAGGGAGTTCCTCCACGACTTCACCACATTCATGAAGGCCTTCAACTGCATCACCTTCCTCACCTCGGAGATGGGCTACGCCGATATCCCCCACTCGGTCGAGGGCTACATGGCCGACTCGATTCTCGTTCTCTCCTACCCAAAGGAAGAGAACGCGCGTAGGAAGTACATCGAGGTTCTCAAGATGAGGGGAACCAAGCACCTGACGGGCGAGCAGGCCGTGGATATCGGCCGGGACGGCATCTCGGTCCAGCCGGGCCTGAGGTGAGGCGGTGTGAGCGAATGCTCAGGCTCGGCGTCGGGGTCTTTGACGAGAGGCTGAAGGAACTCCCGGAGAAGTCTTCGGTCCTTTTCATAAGCTCCCCCGGTCTCGACCCCACCCCCTTTGGAATCCACGCCATCAACAGCTCGCTGAAGGGGCGAGGGCGCGCCATATACCTCGTGAACAACAAGCCCCCCTCCTCCGTGAGGAGGGAGGCGGAACTCATGGGGCACGACCTCCGCGGGCTGGAGGAGCAGGGGAGGCTCTACCTAGTCGACTCCTACTCGTCCTATGGCGGGGGGCCCTCCAACGAGAAGTACGTCGTCCAGGACCCATTCGACCTAGAGGGGGTGCTCAGGACAATCGAGCCCGCGCTCGAGCAGGACTCGGTGGTCTTTGTCGACAGCATGTCGTCTTACATGGACATGCAGGGCGACGGTGTCGAGGAGTTCCTGGAGCTGGTCAGGGAGCTGAAGCGCCGCGCCTCTGTCATGGTGTTCTTCTCGACGTGGGACTACGACCCCGAGTGCGTGAAGAGGGTAAAGGCTGAGTTCGACACCGTGCTCTGCCTTAGGCCGATGCAGGAGATATCACTTGTAAGGCAGTTCCTTTTAGCAGAGAAGATAGGGTCTGGGCTGACCCAGAGGCTCGCGGTGCCGGTCAAGGTCCTGAAGCCGGGCGGTGTCAGGGTCTACTTCCCCAAGGTGCTCATCACGGGCCCGTATAAATCGGGCAAGTCAACGCTGGTCAGGGCAATGTCTACCGCTGCGGTTAGCGTGGACAGGATGGGGACCACCATAGCGATGGACCACGGTTACCTAGACTACAGGGGGTTTGCCTGCGACCTCTACGGAACGCCGGGGCAGGAGCTCTTCGACCCCATTCTTGGAACCCTTGCTGAGGAGGCCGTGGCTGTAATCCTGGTCATCAATGCTGCGGACGTCGGGAGCTTCGACCGCGCCAGAACGATGATGCAGCTCACCCACGCCCACTCCCTGCCCCTGATAGTCGCCGCAAACCACCAGGATAGGGATGGCGCGCTCCCGTTGCCCGTGATAAGGGAGAGGCTCAGGTTGCCAGAGAGCACACCGATAATCCCGACGGTTGCGACCGAGGGCAAGGGCGTGCCTGAGCTGCTCGATGTCCTAGTCAGCAAACTCATGGAGGTTGCGGAGGCGGAGGCACTGCGTGAGGGGGGGCGTCATGATCACCCTGAGGGCTAAGACGGGCCTCGACGAACTTGACGCCGCCCTAGATGGAGGAATTCGTATAGGCTCCTTCTGCCTCCTCAGTGGCCCCGCGCTATCGGGTAGGGAGCTGCTTGCCCAGACCTTCTTCCACGCAGGCCTCGTGAGCGGCGAGGCCGGGACCTACGTGACGACGAAGGAGTTCGCCGAGGACATTATCGCCCAGATGGCGGAGCACTCCCTCGACCTCTCTGGGCACTGGGGGAAGTACATATTCATCGACATTTACTCCCCCCAGTCAAACCCCTCCCTACAAGACACGGCCACGGTGAAGTACGTAGCCTCAGTCGCCGACTTCGCAAAGCTCAGCAACACCATAATCGCCGCGATGGGAGAGTTCATGGGCAGGGGGATGCTCCAGCAGAGGCTCGTTTTCGACTCCATCGACACCCTTTTGATGTATGTCTCACCGGCTGGCGTCTATAGGTTTCTCTCTTACCTCAGGGCGAAGACGAAGAGCTTCCGCGCCGTCTGTTTCCTGCTCATCCAGCCCGAGCTCCACGAGGAGAAGGCTGTGAAGACTATCCTCCAGCTCGCGGACATGCTCATAGAGATGAACCCTGAGACGGGGCAGATGACCATAGCGACCCCTGGGAGCCCAAGAATCCCAATGGGCTACAAAATCGGCGAGAGGTCCATCGAGGTGTGGAGGACGGATTGAGGCTTTGGGATTCTCGGACACCCCCGGCTTTTCTCGGGGCGGGGCCCAGACCGTTGGGCGGTGCCCCAAAGGGCGTGGAGCCCGCCCGACCCCTAACCTCCCCCAGAATGCCATCTCCGAGCCGGGGCTCCTGGGGCGGAATCAGGTTTCCGGCCTCTCGTACTTTTTTGAGAGCATCAGCTGATGAATCAGCTGGCTAGCGCTGTATATCATAAGATGCCGGAGCCACTGGGAGGCCTCATGGGAATAGACGATCTCCTGAACGGCGTCGGGGTTGAGCTGGTGCAGTCTTCCGTCGGCGTCTATGAAGAGCGCCATTCCCTCGGTGAAAAGGACCACAACGTCGGTATAGACGCGGTAAACGGTCCTTGCGCCCTTCGCTCCCTCCTCTCTGAGAACGAGCCTATCGGCCTTTAGGTACTTGGTCAGCAGCAGCTCCGGGTTCTTCCTTATTTCCTCGAGGAGGCCCGAGAGGGGGTCTTCCTTCATCGGCCTTCGATTCAGGATGTTATATTTATCCTTTGCTCAGGCCTCCTTCCTGCCCCCCTCCTCGAAAACCAGCATCCACACGAGTGCCGCGAGCAGGGCGCCCGTGAGCGGCGCGACCCAGAAGAGCCAGAGCTGTGTAAGGGCGTCCCCGCCCGTCACGAGCGCCGGGCCCAGTGAGCGCGCAGGGTTGACGGAGGTTCCAGTGACAGGTATCCCGACGAGGTGAATGAACACCAGCGAGAGGCCGATCGCGAGCCCGGCGAAGCCCCCCGGGGCCCTTTTGCTCGTCGAGCCTAAAACGACCATCAGGAAAAGGAAGGTCAGCACGAGCTCGGCGGCGAAGCCCGCCCACATCGAGTAGCCTGCAGGCGAGTGGCTGCCGTATCCGTTCTGGCCGAGCCCGTTGAGCGCCAAGTTATAGGAAGGGAGGCCGGAGGCGATGTAAAAGAGCACTACCGAAGCCAGCACTGCGCCCACGCACTGCACGAGTATGTAGACTAGAGCGTCGCGGGCCCCGATTCTCCGGGCCACGAGCATCGCGGCTGTGACCGCGGGGTTGATGTGGCAGCCCGAGATGCTCCCTATGGCGTAGACCATCGCCAGAACCGAGAGGCCGAACGCGAGCGAGACTCCGAGGAAGCCTATTTGCTTTCCGGCGATCACCGCGCTCCCACAGCCGATGAAGACAAGCGCAAAGGTCCCGACCAGCTCGGCGGCGTATTTTCTCATATCAGAGTTCTCCAGTTTCTCACCACCCGACTCCGCTCCACAAATCCGCCAATCGCCCCCCTGGATATTCAATTTTCGCCCCGCGCCGGCAACGGGGGCGTTTACTAAAAAATTTATATACTCATGCGGGTTGGGTATGGGCCAGACGGGTTGGAGGTTACGCGCATGACTGAGGTAAAGCAGGTCTACAGATGCGAGGTCTGCGGGAACATTGTGATGGTGATGCACGCGGGTGTGGGCCAGCTTGTGTGCTGCGGCCAGCCGATGAAGCTGATGAGGGAGAATACCGTGGATGCGTCAAAGGAGAAGCATGTCCCGGTCATCGAGAGGAGAACAGAGGGCGTTGTTGTGAGGGTCGGGAGCGCGCCTCACCCGATGGAGGCGAAGCACTACATCGAGTGGGTGGAGCTCGAGGCCGACGGCGCTCTGCACATCAAGTTCTTGAAGCCGGGGGAGAAGCCCGAGGCCCTCTTCCCCGTGAAGGCAGAGAGGCTCTCGGCGAGGGAGTACTGCAACATCCACGGCCTATGGAAGGCTTGAAGAGGGATGGATATGCCAGGAAAGAAAAAGGGCAAGGAAAAGGAAGGGAAAAAGCCAAGAATGAAGTGCGAGGTTTGTGGAGCGGTCGTTGTTGTCGAGGAGCCCTGCGGCTGCGCGGCATGCGACTTAATATGCTGCGGGGCGCCGATGAAGCCGTGCTGAGAACGGAGCGACACTAAAAAACGGAGGGTAGACAATGCAGAAGCTGAAGGGGACGAAAACCGAGCAGAACCTGCTGACAGCATTCGCGGGGGAGTCGCAGGCGAGGAACCGCTACACCTACTTCGCCTCGCAGGCGAGGAAGGAGGGCTACGAGCAGATAGCCGCGATATTCTCCGATACCGCGGACAACGAGAAGGAGCACGCCAAGAGGTTCTTCAAGTTCCTTGAGGGCGGGGAGGCGATGGTCAGCGCCTCATTCCCCGCCGGCGTCATCGGGGACACGAAGGCGAACCTCAAAGCCGCGGCGGCCGGGGAGAATATGGAGTACACGAAGCTCTATCCCGAGTTCGCCAAGACCGCTGAAAAGGAGGGCTTCCCCCAGATCGCGGCCGTGTTCAGGAGCGTGTCCGTGGCGGAGCAGGGGCACGAGAGGCGCTACCTGCTGCTGCTCGAGAATCTGGAAAAGGGGCAGGTCTTCAAGCGCGCCAAACCAGTGAAGTGGCGCTGCCGCAACTGCGGCTATATCCATGAGGGCACAGAAGCCCCGAAGGAGTGCCCGTCCTGCGCCCACCCGCAAGCGTTTTTCGAGGTCTACACAGAAGTCTTCTGAGGCCCACGGGACGAGCACTGCGGGGAGGTCGGCTCCCCCCGCTCAGCTCTCCGGGCGGACTATCGCGTGAGTGGAAGCAACGTACCTAGCTCAAGGTAGCGGAGCGGCCCCCACCTCCCGCCGGCATTGGGAGCTTCACAGGCTGAGTGTAGTAAAGAAGAAATAGAATAATATAGAATATCTATAATCACTATATATTTTAGTGCTTATCTATTTATTTATATTGCTAATTTTCCGTCTCCAATAAATATGGGAATCACAGCGTGGCTGATACCGCAGGAGAGGCGCTTCTTCGACCTCCTCGAGGAACAGCTCGCCATAGTGAGGGAGGGGATAGCAATACTGAAGGAGATGGTGAGTGACTCGGAGGTTCGGGGTGCGGTCCATTACCAGAAGAAGTTGAAGGTAGTGGAGCACAGGGGCGACGACAAGGTGCACGAAATATACCGCGCTCTGAACCAGACCTTCATCACTCCCATAGACAGGGAGGACATCGCGGCCCTGACTTCGCACATGGATGACATTCTAGACTTCGTGAACGCTTCGGTCAGGCGGATGGTGATATACGGTATCGACCCCACGAAGGACGAGGTGATAAAGCAGTTCGCGGAAAACCTCTCCCAGACCACCGACGAGCTAACAAGGGCTCTCAAATGCATAAGGCACATGCCCTCGAACACCTTCGAGAAACGCGCCCGGGCCATCCACAGCCTCGAGAACAAGGCCGACGATATCCACCTCGACGCCCTGGGCGACCTCTTCAGCTGTAGTCTCGACCCGGTGACAATAATGAAAAAGAAGGAGATCTACGACATGCTTGAGGTAGCGACGGACAAGTGCGAGGATGTCGCAAATGTTCTCAGCGATATCATGGTCAAGCACGCGTGATTGAATGACCGAGCTGGAGGCGCTCCTAGCCCTCTCGCCCTTTGTCGTTGTATTGATTCTAATGGCCCTCATATTTGACTTTCTTAACGGGATGAACGATGCCGCCAACTCTATTGCGACGATCGTGTCCACGAAGGTCCTGAGGCCCGGGCAAGCCGTGGCGATGGCTGCATTCTTCAACTTCATCGCGGCATTCGCGGTGTCGACGTCGGTCGCTCTCACCATGGGGAAGGGAATCATCAGCCCAGAAATCGCCACGACTCGACTCGTCTTCGCCTCTCTGCTCGGTGCGATCGTGTGGACCGCCCTGGCGACCTATGGCGGCCTGCCGATATCGGTCTCCCACGCCCTCGTCGGGGGACTGGTGGGCGCGGGCCTCGTATCCGCTGGTTCGGGGGTTGTCCAGAGCGGGCTCTGGAAAGTCGTTGCCTTTATGGTTCTATCCCCGCTCATCGGAATGATATTCGGCTTCGTTTTCATGGTCCTGGCGCTCAATGCCGTGCGCCGCAGCTCCCTCGAGAGGATAAACCGCTGGTCCCGCCGGCTGCAGCTCATCTCGGCCAGCGCATTCTCTTTCAGCCATGGGCTCAACGACGCCCAGAAGACGATGGGCATCATCATCTTCCTGCTCTACGGCGCCGGCTACTTCTCTAGCATAGGGAGGGAAGGAGTGGGGGACATTTTCGTGCCCTTCTGGGTGATCATATCGGCCCACACGGCGATAGCATTGGGGACGCTGGTAGGGGGCTGGAGGGTGATTCGGACGATGGGAATGAGGGTCACCAGGCTCAGGCCGATACACGGGTGCGTCGCGGAGAGCGCAGGTGCCGCAACGATAATCGGTTGCTCCATCGCTGGAATTCCTGTGAGTACGACCCACACGATAACGGGGGCGATCATCGGCGTCGGGAGCACCAGGAGACTCTCAGCGGTCAGGTGGGGCGTTACTCGGAACATCGTGTGGGCCTGGATACTGACAATACCCCTCTCAGCCATTATTTCCGGGGCCGCTTATTTTCTGACGACCCTTATTAACCCCAGTTGAAGGCCAAAAAGTTCGACATTTGCCGAACTATCACAACGGCGAAATGGCAATCTATTTATTATTGTGCGGTTTAAAGTATTCCCAATGCTATGTAAAGGAGCTCGGTTCGTACGGTTTCCAAGCGCTACGCGAGCCGGAACTAAAGAGCTCGCGGCCCTCATAGCCGCCATCACCGCGTTCGAAGAGGACACCAGAGCCCCCCGGTTCGGAAGGGCAAGTCTCAGTGTCGAACTTAGGGAGGGCAGGGCTTCTCTCGTGGCTCTGGCCGTCACCCCAAGGCCTTCCTGGCTGGGTTCCACCAGCAAAGAAGGGGATGCGGGGGCTGGAGCATGGTGAGGCTCACCGACACCACCCTGCGCGATGCGCACCAGTCCCTCCTGGCCACAAGGCTCAGAACCCGCGACATGCTTCCAGCCTGTGACAAATTGGACAGGGTCGGCTTTCATTCGCTAGAGGTATGGGGCGGGGCGACCTTCGACGTTTGCCTCCGATACCTCAACGAGAACCCGTGGGAGAGGCTCAAGATGCTGAGGAGTGCCCTGCCGCGCTCGAGACTCCAGATGCTTCTCAGGGGCCAGAATCTTGTCGGCTACAGGCACTACGCCGACGACATCGTCGAGCGCTTCGTCGCCCGCGCGGCCCGTTTGGGCATTGATATTTTCCGAGTGTTTGATGCTTTGAACGACGTGAGAAACATGGAGCTTGCGATCCGGGTGGCGAAGAGAGAAGGGAAGGAGGTCCAAGGGGCGGTTTGCTATACCCTGAGCCCGGTCCACACCGTCGAGAACTATGTCCAGACATTCCGGAGGCTGGCGGAGCTCGGGTGTGACTCGCTCTGCATCAAGGACATGGCCGGCCTGATCACCCCGGCAGCGGCGAAGGAGCTGGTCAGGGCTGTGAAGAAGGAGGTCGGCCTCCCCCTCTGCCTCCACAGCCACTGCACCGCTGGTCTGGCCCCGATGAGCTATTTGGCCGCGGCGGAGGCAGGCTGCGACATCCTCGACACCGCGATATCCCCGCTGAGCGGCGGGAGCTCGCAACCCGCGGCAGAGGCTGTCGTGGCAGCGCTCCAGGGCACTCCAGCTGACACTGGTCTGGATCTCTCCCTCCTTAATGAGCTCAGGGAATACTTCGCCCGAATTCGGGAGAAATACGGGGCCTTGATCGACCCGGTGTCCGAGAGGGTAGACACCAGCGTCTTAGTCTACCAGATTCCAGGCGGAATGCTCTCAAATCTGATCTCGCAGCTGAAGGAGCAGAACGCGATGGACAAGTTCGCCGAAGTCCTCCGGGAGACCCCAAGGGTCAGGGCGGAGCTCGGCTACCCGCCGCTGGTCACCCCGACGAGCCAGCTCGTGGGCACACAAGCAGTATTCAACGTCCTCTGCGGCGAGAGGTACAGGGTGGTCTCGAATGAGGTCAAGGATTACCTGAAGGGGCGCTACGGCCGGACCCCAGCACCTGTTGACGAAAGAATTCGGAAAAAGGTCATTGGGGACGAGGAGCCCATCGCTGGACGGCCGGCAGACCTCCTGCCACCGGAGTGGCCCGCTGTGGTGGAGGAGGGGAGGAAGCTGGGCGTGACGGACGAAGAGGAGCTGCTCATGCTGGCGCTATTTCCATCGGTGGCGAAGAGCTTCCTCAGGGGCGAACTCAAAGAGGAGCCCCTCCCCCCTCAAGGAGCCAGAGGCGAAGCGCTCCGTCCGCCCGGGTGGGCCGCTCCTGGGCGAGAGGAGAGCTCGGGATGCCCTTGGGAAGGGGGAGGAGTTGGTGAGGAGAGGGGTGGGGGAGAGGGGGCATCCGACCCAATATTGACGGAACAGGTGCTCTCGGCCAGGGCCCTGTCGGGACATCGCCAGTACCTCGTCAGGGTCGGCGAGAGGGTCTTTGATGTCAGCGTCGAGGACGCGGGTGCTAGGCCCCGGGCGGGGCCTGCTGTCTGGTTCCCGTTCGGTATAAGCCGATCGCAGAATCGTCGGGAAGGCTCGCGATCCCCCCTCCCCACTTCCAGGCCGCGCTCCGGTCCCACTGCGCGGCGTCTTGGGCTATCCCCAACCCGCTCCCTGGACAGCACCCCCACCCCATCGCCTCCTCAACGACCCGGCGCTCCCCAGATTTCACACCATCCGGCCATTACCAGCGCCGGGGCCACCACGGCCCCTGAGAAATCAATCACCGCGCCCATGCAGGGCCTCCTGACTAGGGTTCTCTGCTCGGTTGGGGAGAGCGTCAGGGCGGGGCAGTGCGTGGCCGTCCTGGAGGCGATGAAGATGGAGAACGAGATTCAGGCGCCCACGGCGGGCGTTGTCAAGGAGATAAGGGTGAAACCCGGGACCCAAGTCTCGGCCGGGGAGACGATAATACTCCTCGAATGACGATGACGGCTCGGGTTGAGCAGCAGAGCCGGGGAAAAAAGAGATGTATGGGCTCTAAGGGCTCTAAGAATCTTACGCGCGCCGGAGAACGCAGCGCGCGAAAATTCGTCTGGAGGAATCACGATGAAAGTGGCGGAAAAAGGGAGCGGGGACCCCGAAGGAGCGGGCTGGCCGAGGGAGGCCTCCCACTACACGGCTCTGGGCGATGGGAGGGTGAGGTGTGGACTCTGCCCGCACGGCTGCACAATCACCGATGGAAAGCGGGGAATATGTGGGGTTCGCGAGAACAGACATGGGAGGCTCTACTCGCTGATATATGGCCGAATCGCCTCGGTCCACCCCGACCCAGTGGAAAAGAAGCCCCTATACCACTTCCACCCGGGCTCGACTGTCCTCTCCTTCGGCACGCTGGGCTGCAACCTGAGGTGCCTGCACTGCCAGAACTGGGAGATATCGCAGGCCCGGGACGCCGACTTCTCCCTCCTCAGGCCGCTCGAGCTCTCCGAACTCGCACCGATGGCGGAGAGGACGGGCTCGACGGGCATTGCCTGGACCTATAATGAGCCGACGATATGGCACGAATTCACCCTTGAGGGCTGCAAGGAGGCGAAGAGGCACGGGCTCTACACCGTCTATGTGACCAATGGATTTATCAGCGAGGCCCCCTTGCGCGAGCTCGCGCCCTTTCTAGACGCCGCCAATGTAGACGTCAAGGCCTTCACGGAGAAGTTCTATAGGGAGGTTTCGGGAGCGAGGCTCCAGCCCGTGCTCGAAGCCTGCAGGCTCTACAGGGAGCTGAAGATACATCTGGAGCTGACCTATCTGGTCATCCCTACGAAGAACGACTCCTCCTCGGAAATCGAGCAGTTCTGCAGGTGGGCCGTCAGAGAGCTGGGGCCGGACGTGCCCCTCCACTTCTCCCGCTTCCACCCCGACTACAGGCTGACGAGCCTCCCCCCCACTCCCCTAGCCAAGCTCGAAGAGGCCTGCTCGCTGGCGAAGAAAGCCGGCGCGGAGTATGTCTACGCCGGGAACGTGCCCCACGGCGATTATGAAAACACGCGATGCCCCGCCTGCGGCTCCCTACTGATCGAGCGCTACGGCTTCAGCGCGGAGGTCGTGGGCCTGAATGGGCGCAGGTGCGCGAGATGCGACAAGGAGATCGCTATCGTGCTCTGAGCCAGGCCATCCTCTTACCTGCCCTCAGGACAGAACCTCGCCCAGTCTGTTCATCTCTTTCGCGAGCTTTATCTCCCTCGCTATCCTCCGCCCTATGGACATCCCGCTCTCGCGCAGGTCGTAGTAGGGTGACCCGGAGACGAAGAAATTCGTCCCGGCCACGATGCGCGCGCTGATCTCGAAGACCTTGAACTCCAGCTTGTCGGTCACGATGCATTCGAGACTGAAGGGGCCTATGATCCCACCGAAGAGCTCGATGGAGCGCTCGACCGTCCTCTCGCCCATCTCGAAGACCTTGGGGAGGAGGGACTCCCTGATGACCACCGGCACGTTTCCCGTGACCACGAATGTCGGGAGGATGCCGAGCTTCTTGAGCCTCTCCGCGCTCCCGAGCTTGTACATCTCGTCTATATTGGCCTCGTCGCGCCTGTCCATTGAGTGGAGCTCGAGCGTGCCTCTGCTCAGCCTGTAGCCCTCGGTCGATATCGGGGAGTAGAAGAAGTGCATGTAGTACCTGGTGCCTATCACGTACTCCTGAATCGTGTACTTCTCTTTCGGGTTAATCTCCATGAACTCCTCGTAGTTCTTGGCGATGAAGAAGCCCCTCCCACCCTTCGCTCCGAAGAACTTGACAAGCACGGGCTGCTTTATGTCCTCGGGGCGCGCGATTTTAGCTGGCATCTGGACGCCCGCGCTCTCCAGCCACTCCCTCTGCTTCTCCCTGTCCGACTCCCACTCCAGAACCCGCCTATTGCCGAAGGTGGGGAGGGGGAGCTCCTCGAAAAGCTCGGTCCCCAGATATTCGACGAAGGAGCCGTGGGGGACGATGATCGCGTTCCTCTCCGCCAGCTCCTCAGCCCTGGTCACTATATCGCTGTACTCCCGGACGCAGAAGAACTCGTCCGGCTTCGCCTTCGGGAAGGCGTCGTAAAACTTTGGTTGCTTTCCTATGCAGATGCCCAGGGTTCGGAAGCCCTCCTTACGGGCCCCGTCGAATATCTGGAGGCTTGTATGAGAGCAGACGGTCGCTATCGTCAGCCTCGAGAGGTCGTAGGACCCCAGGAGCTCCATTATTTTCTCGCGGGGTACCATTACAGCATAAATATTGTATGGGTTTTTATAGATTTCCGGCGGCCGTCTCGCTCTCACGGCGCGGGGGACCCGCGCGGGCGGCGCCCGCCTCGAGCTCACGCCTAACCATCTCCGCTAGTCTTGCCCCACCCACCTTCCCGCGGAGCTGCGCCATCAGGGAGCCCATCACCGCGCCAAAGAGGTCGCGGCCCGGCGGAAGCCTCTTCCCGACGCTCTCTACCGCTCGTTTAACGAGCGCTGCAAGTTCTTCCTCTCCGGGGCGCCCGGAGGCGAGCTCAGCGATTCTCTCCTCCACGCTCTCGCCCCGCGCAGCAACCGCCGAGATAGCCAGCTCTACCCCCTCCCTCGCCAGCCTGCCCTCTTTATAAGCCCTGAAGACCGCAGCTATGACGTCGTCGCTGAGCTGGTCCACAGGAATGCCCCTGCGCGCGAGTGCCTTCATCGTCTCAACAAGGAAGGCAGCAGCGAACTTCGGGTCAATATTCAGTTCCTCAAGAAGGCGGTCAAAGAGGAGGGCGCGAGGGTGAATCGCCAGCTCCCAGCCCACATGCCGCGGAATTCCGAGCTTCTCGTAGCGCGCCATCCTTTTGTCTGGGGTCTCCCCAAGCCGCCGCGCGATTTGCCCCAACCTCTCCTTCGTTATCACATATGGTGGGCTGTCAGTGTCAGGGTACATTCTGTCCGGGCCCGGCAGAATTCTCTCGAAGTCCGTCGTTCCATCGGGCAGGGGCTGGCGGGTCTCGTTGGGCACTCCTATCGTCAGCTCCAACGCCCTGGTCCTGACCTCCTGCGCGGCCGTCGTGGCGTCCTGCAGATTCCCCCAGACCAAGACAACCACGTCGTCTGGCCCCGCCCCGCAGAGCTCGAGAACCCTCCTCCTCTCCTCCTCGGTCGAGCCAAGCTTGGGCATCTCGTCGGTGTGGAGGATGTTTACGGGCTCGTATTCGATGCACGCGATCACACGCACCCTGCCCGCGAGCTCGCTCGCGAAAGTCTTCCCCGGCTGGGTCGGGTGGTTCAAAATATCTTTGTAGCCCTCGAGCCTGACTCCAAGGACCTCGCCCCCCTCCTCCAGTGCCCGCTTTATCGGCTCGAATGCCGTCGACCTAAAGGCGCTGGAGCAGTCGACGATTTCAGCCCTGAATGTGTCCTTCGTGATCCCTCTCCTTGCGAGTTCGTCGCGCAGCTCGAGCAGAGCCCTCTGTCTCAGGGCCTCGATTCTCGTCAGGGGCGTCATCCAGGCGAGCTTCGGGACGCCCTTTATCTCGACCCTCGTGCCTCCCTTGATGCTGACATTGATGTCCTGCCGGACCGAGCCGTCGCCTCTGCGCGCCAGCCCAGTCGCCCTCAGCAGCCTGCCGATCGCATTCGCAACCTCCGGTACCTCGCTAGGATGCATGATGTCCGGGCGTGTCACAACCTCGACGAGGGGTATGCTCAACCTGTCGGTCTTAAACGTGATGTCGTGGCGCCAGTTGGTCACCTGCCGGCACGCGTCCTCCTCGAGCGCGAGCTGGATAATTCCTATTTTTCTGTCTTTATAGGGTAGCCAGCCGTTAACGCCCACGATCATCGTCCTCTGGAAGCCCGTGGGTATGGAACCGTCCAGGTACTGCTTGCGGCTCACGTGAAGCTCGTCCACAATCGAGCAGTTCAGAAGCATTGCGATGTGTATCGCGATATCCACTGCCTCCTGATTCACCGGGAATGGGGGCGTGTCGTCGAACTCATAGGTGCAGACCGTGTCCCTGTAAATGTGATAGGTGATGTTCTTCTTCGTCTTGAACTCCATCAGCGCTGTGCCGTCGTAGACCCCGAGTTCGGACATCGTGGGCCTCATGTGTCTGAGTATGCGAGTGTGTGGGGGGTCCCTCCGGAGCACCGCCGGGCACCTGCAGAAGAGCTTCTGCCCTGTCCTTATCTGGTGGTGAATCTCGAGCCCACACTTGAAGCCCAGCTTCGCAAACTCCTCCTCGCTAAGGTCCTTCCAGCCTTCGCCGCCCTCGCTCATCGTCAGGCCGGTAACATGGTTGGCCTATATGAATGTGATTCCTACACCTCATTCATGAGCTCGGGAAGCCGCCTCCAAGCCCGGGACCCTTCTCCCCGGTCCCAGAAAGGATGGGGGACCGTCGTGTGCCTCGGCCCCCGCGGAGTTCCAGCCCTGTGGGGACGAACCATCGGAGCGCCTTTGAGGGCAATGTAATATACCGCCTGCGAATTCCAGTCCCGATGGAGGTCTGGAGGCTCCTGAGCACCCCGCCCGCGAGCGCCGCGGTGAATATGGCGCTCGACGAATGCATACTGAGGGCGAGGGCGGAGGGCAGGGTCCCGAAGACGGTCCGTTTCATGAGGATGAGGCCTCACGCGGTGCTCGTAGGCTACCACCAGAGCGTCGAGCAGGAGGTGCGCGAGGAGTACTGCGCACGCCACGGAATCGATATCAACAGGCGCCTCACTGGCGGCGGGGCGCTCTACTTCGACGAGAGCCAGCTCGGCTGGGAGATATTCGGGGACCGCGAGGCACCTGGAGTACCGAGAAACGTCGAGGCGATGTACAGGAAGATGTGCGAGGGAGCGGTGCTGGGCCTCAGGGAGCTGGGGGTCGAGGCACGCTTCAGGCCGAAGAACGACATCGAGGTCCGCGGGAGAAAAATATCTGGCACAGGGGGAACTTTCCTCGGGAATGCCTTCCTCTTCCAGGGGACGCTCCTCGTGGACTTCGACGCTGAAACGATGCTCAGGGCCCTGAGAATTCCGATAGAGAAGCTCCGGGACAAGGAAGTTAGGGCGGTCAAGAGAAGAGTGACCTGGCTCTCTGAGGAGCTGGGCGAGGCCCCACCCCTCTCCGTCATAAAGAGGGCTCTCGCGCGCGGGTTCGCGGAGTCGCTAGGGGCTGAATTCCGGCGCGGCACCCTCACCGCCTACGAGAGAGCTCTCCTTAAGCGCGCTCTGCCGCGCTTCCGCTCGGCGGGGTGGATATACGGCGTTCGCAGGCCACCGGGTTCGAGGCAGGTGCTCCGGGCCGCGAGAAAGTCGAAGGGGGGGCTGGTGCGCGTCTCCCTCGTCGCGGACCCGCTCGCAAGGAGAGTTCAGTGCGCTCTCATAACGGGTGACTTTTTTGCCTTCCCCCGCGAGTCTATAATGAATTTAGAGGCGCGTCTCAAAGATTCACCCCTGAGCGCGCGTGCGATAAAAAGCGCCGTCCTGCGCTTCTTCATGGAAGAGAGGCCCGTGGTCCCCTTTGCTCGCCCCGATGACTTCACATCGGTCCTCCTCGAAGCTTTGGAAAAGAAGGACTGGGTCAAGTATGGAATAGCGCCTGACGAGGTGAACCTCGTTTTCCCTGTAGCTGGTAGAATGGTGGACATCGCAAGGGAGGGCTGCGACCACCTCCTCCTCCCATACTGTGCCAAGCCTCTGGACTGCCGGTACCGGAAAAAGGACGGCTGCGCAGAGTGCGGGAGGTGCGACGTCGGCGAGATGTATGGACTTGCGCGCCGGACCGGACTCGTGCCAGTTTCTATCAACAGCTACCACCATCTCGAGTCGGTTCTACGTAAACTAAAAAGGGAGGGCTCAAGGGGATTTATCGGTAGCTGCTGCGAGGCTTTCTATTTAAAACATAGGGATGATTTCGAGAGAATTGGCGTGCCTGGGGTTCTCGTGGACATCGACAGCCGCACTTGCTACGACATCTACAAGGACGCCGAGGCCCACCTCGGGAGGTTCGACAGGCAGACGAAGCTCAGGGCAGATCTGTTCAGGAGAATCGCTCTCAGGTTCGGTAAGCATGCCGGAGCGCCCGTCGGTCGCAAGTATGGAAAGGCCCCGGCGGAGCGAAAGCGGGGCTGAAGGTAAACAAAAAATAAAAAGATGCGCCCTAAAAATCGGGCTATCCCTGTGCCCGGTCTCCCGGGCCGAACCGGTTCTCGAAATCAGAACTTTCTCGGCGGGCGGTGCTTCTGGAAGCATTCCCTGCAGTAGACTGGCCTGCCCTCCGTGGGCTTGAACGGCACCTCGCAGTCCTTCCCACAGTCCGAGCACTTCGCAGGGTGCATCTCCCTCGGGCCACCAAAGCCGCCTCTGCGCCTGTCGCCTCTATCTCCAAACTCCATGTTTCTCACTCTCTATCGACAAACTCTTCGAGAACCAGTTCGCCTTTGCCGCCCCTTGCGGGGTGCATACCTCGAACCATCATCTCGATGGTCTGTCTGGGGGGTATATCAAAGTCCTACTATCTAAATCCAACGCATGGAGCTTAATAACATGGAGCAGAGGCGACCCATTCTCACGGCACTTATTGTCATGGGACTATCACGTTCTCAGGTCTTCCTTCTTACTCCACTCTAGACCGCATGCCCTGCCTAAGGACATCACCTCGTTCTGTGCCCGCATGCCGGGCACACGGGCCATTCGGGCTCAAGCGCCTCGCCGCACGAGGGGCATCTGAGACCGCCCCTTGGCTTTTTCGCTTGCCCCTCCGCAACAGCGGGTCCTCCCCCAGCCCGGCCCGCTACCCCTCCCCCCACTCCTCCCAGCGCCGCCCTCGCCTCCATCGCAAACTGCATCGCCGCCTCCCCGTCGCCTTCCTTTATGAAGTCGCGAGCTAGCT